>DAOSOK010000018.1 GCA_035373905.1 Candidatus Ozemobacteraceae bacterium
ATCGATCCGGTGTCAAGCGCAAACTCGCTCTAGAACGCATAGTGAGAATTGCTGTCTCGCGTGACGATACTTGTGGTGTTCTCGTATCATGGCTGGTATAATCCCTCTAACGTCACCCTGAGGACATGGACTTTGGACGATGATTGAAGAAATCCTGATAAGCCTGCAGGACAAGCTTCGCAGCACCGATTACCTGGACAACGAGACGGCGATCGACAAGTTCGGCTCGCTGCTCCAGTCGCAGAATACCGAGAAGCAGCGCAAGATCATCTCGACGATCTTGCCGCTCGCCCTGTCGTCGAAGTTCGAGACGATCCAGAAAAAGACCGTCCAGGTCGTGTGCAACTACCCGACCGTCCTCAAAGACGTTCTCCCCGCCCTGCGCCTCTCGTCAGACACGACCGTCCGCTTCTGGACGTATTTCATGCTCGTCGAACTCTCCCTCATCGCGCAGGAGGAGCTCGTCGAGGTCGTCAACAGCCGCGAGAACGACGAGATCAGGCGCCTGGCGCTCGAAGCCCTCGGAAAAAAGCCCAGCAAGGAGATGGTCCTGTTGATGCTCGACAAGATCAGCGATCCGAGCTGGATCATCCGCAAACAGGCGAAGAACCTGCTGATCGGCCTGGGAGACGGTATCTACCAGATCATCCAGGAATTCTTCATGACCTGCCCGAGTCGGCAGAAATACGACTGCATCAAGCTCATCCCGCTGATCCTCAAGGACAAGACGTTCACGCTGTTCCAGCGCATGCTCGAAGCCGACCGAAGCGCCGTTGTGAAACCGTACATCTGCGCCGGTCTCGGCGAAATCCGCAGCGAGGCCTCCCTGCAGACGCTTCTGCGCCTGCTCGAAGACCCGTCGATGCTCGTCCGGGAAGAGGCGATCAAGGCGTTGACGAACTGGGGGCGAGAGATCGTCATGCCGCTGCTCGGCATCTTCCCGTCGGCAAGCCAGGAGACGCGTATTTCGATCATGGTCCTCATGGGCCGCGTGCTCGGTCTCGACGCGATGAAGGAACTGCAGGCTTTCTTCGGCCCCCTGACGCAGGAGTCGAAATACTTCCTGCTCACGGCGATGGCCGAAGTTCGCGATCCGCTCATCGTGCAGGACCTCCTGCCGTTCCTCAAGGACGACTCGGTTTTCATCCAGGACTACGCGATGAAGATTCTCGCCCGGCTCGGCGTGCATGTGCTCGATCCTCTGCTCGCCTGCCTCGACAGCGAAGACGAGCAGTTGCTGCTGCCCGTCCTGCGGGTCATCGGCGAGATCGGCTCGAAGGACGCCCTGCGGCCGCTTCTGTTCATGATCGACAACAACCGCAACACGCTCATCCGCACCTGCGGCGTCGAGTCGATTTCCAAGCTCCAGAAGTTCGAACTCGTCGCGGGGCTGTTGCTGCTCAAGCTCGACGACAAGGATCTCTCGATCCGTCACACCATCGTCGAGAACCTGTCGAAACACCCGAGGAACGCCTTCATCAAGGATCTCCTCCTTGCGACCATGGATCGGAACGCCGACGTCGCCTGGTGGTCGAAGGAAATTCTCAAGCGGCGAGACTACCCGGGCATTCCCTCGTTCCTCTCCCTCTACGAAACCAGCACCGATTTCGAGAAGGACAAGATCATCTCGCTGAGCTCGAAGTTGTCCGGCGACCAGATCGACGCGGTCCTCAAGAAAGAGAAGATCACGATCGAGAGTCTGCAGCCCGAAAACGTCGAAACGAGAGTGTTGTCGAGAAAATATAATAAGGAAAATATTACGGACGTCAAGGAGCTCCTCTACTACCTGCACGAAGAGGGCGGCTCGGATCTCCACATCAACATCGGCCTGCCGCCGAGCATCCGCATCCACGGCGAGCTCGTGCGGACGACGTTCGAGACGATCACGCCCGAAAAGAGCAGATACCTGCTGTTCTCGCTGCTGACCGAGCCCCAGAAGGCCGTGTTCAACGAGCGCATGGAGCTGGACTTCTCCTTCGAGATCCACGACTGCGCGCGTTTCCGCGCCAACATGTTCGTCCAGAAGAACGGCATGGCGGCCGTGTTCCGCATCATTCCCAACGTGGTACCGACGTTCGAGGAGTTGTCGATCGACCGTGACATCATGCTCAAAATCTGCAACCACCGGTCGGGCCTGATTCTCGTCACGGGCGCCACGGGCTCGGGAAAATCGACGACGCTGGCGGCCATGATCGACCAGATCAACCGCTCCCGGTACGACCACATCATCACGATCGAAGACCCGATCGAATTCGTCCATCCGCACAAGCGGTGCGCCGTCACCCAGCGCGAACTCGGCACCAACACCCTGAACTTCACCAACGCGCTCAGAAGCGCGCTGCGCGAAGACCCCGACGTCATTCTCGTCGGCGAAATGCGCGACACCGAAACGATGCATCTGGCGATCTCGGCCGCCGAAACCGGCCACCTGGTCTTCTCGACCCTGCATACCATCAATGCCTACGAGTCGATCCACCGCGTCATCGGTTCGTTTCCCGGCGACCAGCAGCAGACGATTCGCATGCAGATGGCGGGAACCCTTCGCGCCATCGTTTCCCAGCGGCTCATTCCCGCCTACCTCTCGTCGGGCCGCGTGCTCGCCTACGAGGTGCTGGTCGGCAACATGCCGGTTCGCCGGTGCATCAAGGAGGACAAGATCGACCAGATCCTCTCGATCATGCAGACCGGCCGGAACGAAGGCATGGTAACCATGGACCAGTGCCTCGAGGATCTCGTCGTTCGCCGCCGGATCACCTACGAGGACGGGATCAAAAACGCCGAAGACAAGAAGACGTTCGAGGCGCACCTCAAGGAGCGCGGATTCAACGTCGGCGGCAGTCCTCATACCGCCCCGGCAGCCGCGGAAAAGCCTGCGGCTTCGACCAAACCGGCCGCGGCCCCCACCCACAAGCCGCCGTTCGCCCCGAAACCCGCCTCCTGAGAGCCTCCTGAATTTCCGTGAGGTCGCGCCCGAGCGGAGAGAGTTCCGAAAAGGGGCGATGCCCGGCGGTTGGAGGAGCAAAACTCCGCATGCACCCCATTCGCGAGGCGCCGAAGGCTGGGGGCGACAGAGCGGGAGAGGGTTACCAGCCGACGCGGAAGGTTTTCACCGGCTTTTCGATACCTTTGAGCTTGTGCTCGCCGTGCGGGATCAGCTCGAAAATCGTGGCGTCGACTTTTGACGAAGTCGCTTCTGAAATCACGATTTCACCGGCATCCGCAACACCCTCCAGGCGAGAGGCGATGTTGACGGCGTCGCCGAACACGTCATTCTCGCGGCAGATGACCGAGCCGGTATTGATGGCGATCCGAAGCGCGAGTCGATGGTCCTCGGAGGTGGACGAGTTGTATTCCTGCAGGCGTCTCTGGATGGCGATCGCCGCCAGGAGTGCCTTGGCCGGCTGTTCGAACACGATCAGGAATGCGTCGCCGATCTTCTTTACGACTTTGCCGCTATGTTTCTCGAAGATCGGCAGCATGATTTCGTCGTGTTGCTTGAGCATCGTCATGACTTCGGACAGGGAGGCCTTCGCGCTGAACGCGGTATAGCCCTTGACGTCGGTGAACATGATGGTGAGCTCGAGCGTGTGGGCTTCCTGGATGATCCGGTCGTATTTCTCCAGTTCGGCCATGGCCTGCTTGCGTCGCTCGAGCACGCTGTCGAGATGGTCGTCCGACAGGACCACCTTCTGTTCGCCCTTTTTCCTTAGGAGGCTCTGCTCCACCTTGCCGCCGACGCTCTCGATCAGGTCGACGATGGCCTTCCGGTCTATATCGTTCTCTATTGTTTCGATGAATTCGGAGAGCGGGTTGACGATGACCATGCCGAGAGACAGGAGAAAATCGGTGACGGCGCCCTTCAGCCGGAAATCCTCGGAGAAGAAGTAGCGTGCGAGGATTTTCACGGCCCGCTCGAGGATCTCCGGCGTGTCGCGCGTATTCAGGTTGTCCATGAGGGCGAATGCGACGCGCTTGTCCTCGATCTGCTCGAGGGCAACGATGCAGCAGAGGCGAAACGCCATCGTCGGCGAGGAGAGCCCCTGCAGGATGCCTTCGGGCCGGGCCTTGAAGATAAGGCCGAGAACCTTTCCCACCCGCTCGATGTGCTCGATCTGGATGAGTTCCGAGCGCATTTTCAACAGTTCGGCGAGCATCGGCCCGAATCCCTGATGATCGGCGCTCACGAAAACGAGCATCAGGTCGAGCATCAGGTCGGCGTTGCAGATCTTCAGATACTCCTTGACCGCGAAGATCACGAAGGGCAGTGGATACCCGGCCAGCACTTCGGCGACGGCCAGAATGTTCCGACGCGTTTTTTCGAGCTCGAGCTGTCTGATGATGCCTTTCAACTCGACTTCCGTCAGGTTGCCCCAGTGCTTCAGAGCATCGAGCACGTAGAATCGGCATGTTTCATTCGAGTGATTGAGTCCCAGCAGCACGGATCTCTTCAGATGCGGCTTTCGGACCTTGCTCAGGAGGACGGCCAGCCATCGGGCGATGCGCTCCTCAGGATGCGTCAGCAGATTGAGGATGTTCTCGACCACTTCCCGCGAGGTGATCTCGCCGATACCGGCAAAGACCGAGTTGACACGGTTGTCGTCGCTCTGCTGCAAAAACTTGGTCACCGCCGGGACCGCTTCGGCGCTGTTCATGGCCAGGAGCGCGGCGATGATGTGGGGAATGATCGAACCGTCGGTTCCCTCTTCGAGAATGTTCGTCAGGACGGTCACGGCGGCGGGCCCCATCAGGAGGAGAATCCGCTTCGACCAATACTGGATATCCTCGCTTGGGGCGTTCAACATTCGCACGACAGCCGGAACCGCGACTTCTCCGTACGAGCGCAGGCAGTTTGCGGTGGCGTTTCTGACCGGCCAGTTGGGGTCACCGAGGAGGGAGATGAGCACGTCGATCAGCTTGGGGTTCGGTGTGATGCGCTGCAGGACGCCGAGCAGGAACAGGCGTTCCTGTTTGTTGCCGTTCTCGAGGATGCGAATGATGGGATTCAGCGCGAGGCCGCCGATGCTTCCGATGGTCTTGATGACAAGGAAGCGGAGGTTCTCGTCGTCGGTCGAGAGATGCTCGAGCAGGAGGTCCAGGTTCAGGTTCTGCTTGCGGGCGAGACATTCGGACGCGTAATCCGAGACGATCCGGTGCGGATCGCTCAGACACCGCAGGAGCAGTTGCGCGGGCTCGTCGCCGGGAAGTCGGCTGAGGCTCTCGACGGCGAGAATCCGGTATTCCTGCTCGTTGCTGCTGAGAAGCCTGCGGATCAACGGGAGCGAGCGCTCGCCGAGGAGGTCCACGATGATGTTCACGATCTGGTGCTTCATCAGCGAGTCGCCGCGCCCGAACCAGGCGGAGAGGCGGTCGAAAATGCGCGGGCCGATCGCCGTCAGCAGTTCCGCGGCGCGTTTCCGGATGACCCAGGACGGATCGGAAAGACCGGTGATGAGGAAGTCTGCCGCCGCCGGCGATGAAGCGTCTTCGCCGAGGGCGGAGATGATCGAATAGCGCATCGAAAACGAGCCGGACTGGTAATACGTAGTCAGCTCGGGGATGACGGCTTCTTTTCCCAGTTTGACGAAGAGCGCGACGACCGGGTGGTTGGGGTCTTCGCGCGTCGTTGCGAGGAGGGTGCGGAGGTCGTCAAGGATGAGTTCCCCGAATCCCAGGAGGCGTTCGAAGGCGAGCTTGCGGACGGCCCAGTTCTGATCGTTCAGAAGGGGATACAGCAACTGGGCGTTTGAAAGCGAGGTGCAGATGGAGAGAGCCCTGATCGCGTAGCCGCGAACCTCGGCGTCTTCGCTCGACAGAAAGCCCCGCAGGGTATCTCGGCCCTGCTGGTTGTCGAAATGGCCGATGACGTGAAGGATCCAGTAGAATTCGTCGGGGTTCTGGAGGTTCAGACGGGGAACCAGCATCGCGACGATGTCCGGGCCCCATTCGATCAGGGCTTTCGCCGCGGCTTCGCGTTTCCGCCATGCCTTGTCGGACAGCAGATGAAAAATCGCTTCGACCGCGGCGGGGGTGTGCTCGACGACCAGGGCTTCGAGCCCCTGCCGCCAGAGCGTCTCGTCAAAACTGTTGATCAGTTCGTATGGTGATTTTTCCATGGCGCGGTTCTGTCAGGATGTGCGTCTTTCGTTTTTCCCTCTCCCGGTCAGTTGATCTTACAATAATCTCTTCGTATAATCCAGTGAAACAAGCCCGGAAACAGGAGAGTTTCTATGCCGATGTACGAATACCGCTGCGGCGACTGCCGAAAAACATTTTCCCTGCTCTGCAGGATTTCAGAACTCGTCGAGCAGCCTCCGTGCGAGCACTGCTCCTCGACCAGAACCCGCCGGCTGGTCTCGAAATTCCGGACGATCCGTTCCGAAGACCAGATCCTCGAATCCATGGCCGACCCGAGCGCCCTCTCGGGCATCGACGAGAACGACCCTCGCTCCATCGCGCGTTGGGCGAAAAAAATGGCCAGGGAGATGGGCGAGGACATGGGCGACGAGATCGAGGCGATGGCCGAAGAGGAGCTCGCGAAAGCCGGAAAGGGAGAAGCCGGCGATGCTGCCGGCGCCGACGATGCGGGGATGCCCGCACCCCCGCCCCTGCCTTCCTCCGACGGGGAGTGACGCCGCCGCTTATTCCGGAATCGCCTGCCAGCCGTTGATCTGGCGCAGGGCCTCGTATACGACCGCCGCAGCCGCCGACGACACGTTGATGCATCGGGCGCCCTCGATCATGGGGAGCGTCACGAGCCTGCCGGCGTCTCTCGCCCGGTCGTAGACTTGCCTGGGAAGACCTTCCGCCTCTGAACCGAAAACGAGGACGTCGCCGGGTTGCCAGGCGACTTCGGCCCAGAGCCTGCTTCCGTGCGCGGAAAGGAACCAGACGCGCTTGTCGGCGGCCCATCGCTCGAACGCCTCGAGATCATCAAGAACGAGCGGGGAGAGTTGTTTCCAGTAATCCATGCCGGCCCGCAACAGGTGCGTGTCGGTGAGCCGGAATCCCAATGGCCTTACCAGAACCAGCTCGGAGCCGGTGGCCATGCACAGGCGTGCGATATTGCCGGTATTCTGAGGTATGTCCGGCATCACGAGGGCGACGCGCAACGGCGCGCCCTCGCGATTCAGATTGTTTCCCCTTGCGGCGTGTGTCATCTTGCAGTACCGGTCCGACTCGCAGTATAATCGGAAGACCACCGGTATTTCAAACATCATGAGGAGGCGCGCATGAAGCGTCTGATCAATGTTGTCCTCGCAGTTGCTCTTCTGGTCGGCCTGTATGGGTATTACAACCCTGGTTTCGCCGAGGACGAGGCCTCGAACGGACAGGAGCAGAGCGTAAATGAAGGCTCAGGCGAGCCGTCCGGCGAATCTCCTTCTTCCGAAGAACAGCCGCCCGATGAGAACAAGGTGTATGCGTGTCCGAAGTGCGGCTTTACCTCCGACGGCCCGGGCGACTGTCCTGCCTGCAACATTTCCCTGACGGAAGGATCGTCCGGGAGCGGCGAGTCGGGAAGTGACGAAGCGAGCGAAACCGGCGGCGATACCACCGCTCCGACCGGCGACGAGTCGGGTGCGAACGATTCCGAAGTCACCACGCCGCCCTCGGAAACCGAGGAGTAATCCGAGGTTTCATTCCTGGTTCAGGCACGAACGACCGGCCTTCCTTCGGGAGGGCCGGTCGGTTTATAAACATTGCATTATATATCGTCGAGATACTCGAGAAACCTGGACGGACGTGCGCCGGTCTCCTCCCGCCGGAGATTCAGGAACAGGTCGTGGAGGGCCGGCTGGTGAACCCGTTTTCCGGTTCGGAAGAGGGTCAGGGTGGGGGAAAATCCTTTTTTGAAGCGCAGCAGGGTGTCGCCGGCATCCGTCGTCGCCCCGCCACCGAGGTGGACGGCCCCGGCCCCCGTTTCAAGGCCGAGCCTGACTGCTTCCGCCATCAACCGGTCGTTGGGAGCCGCACCGAGGAAGGCTTCGTCGCTTCCGCCAAGGTGAAAATGCAGAAACCCGGCGGACCTCAGGAACACGGCCGCCCCGACCAGACGACCGGAGATGCGCGCCTCCAAAAGGAAACCGGACGACCGCACCAGCCGTTCGAGACGCGCCCTGTGTTCTTCCGAAAAACGATAGAACCTGGCGGCGGCGAGCCTGCTCATCGTGGCTTCGTACAGCCGCCAGAAACCGTCGAAATCCTCTCCGCGTCTGACGACAATGCCGGCCTTGTCCGCTTTGCGGATGTTTCTCCGCTTTGCCGGGGAAAATCGCTGGAAGAGCTGTTCGTATGGGGCATCCAGAGGGACGGTCACCGTGGGCCTGTTTTCTTCGATCAGCACGTCTCGCCGAAACCAGCGATGGGTGTCGAGGAGCGGATGGAATCTCAGGAATTCGGCGACGATGCCGCTCGTTCGGGCCCAGTCGCAGAAAGCGTCGTCGGCCATGGCCAGGTCGGCAGGGTCCGGGGCTTCCGTCAGGGGGCCGCCGTATCCATAGGCGGATTCGCAGGCGAAGAGCGGGGACGGGGAAAAGCGTTCCGGAATTTTTCGCAGAAGGAACGGGTAGAGCACGCGGGTTCCGCGGGCTCCTTCGAAGAGAAAGGCCCTTGGCGCGGCCCCGATGTCCCTGGCGAACAGGTCATGCCAGCCGTAGGTGAAATAGATGTCGCGATACTGCGGCGAAAAGCCGGCAAGATGCGCGTTCCATTCTTCGGAAGATGCCGTGACTGAGGCGTTCATTCGCGAGGGTCGGGACTTCAGGCGCCGGGGGAAGGGGAGAACCGGGCGGCGTATTCCGTCTGTGCCCGCTGGTATTCAGACGGACTGCCGATATCGAGCCAGAATTCGGACAACGGGAAACAGCCGACCCCGGCCGGATCCTGGAGCGCATGCCTGATGACGTCGGGCATGTCGATCGGCCCTTCGCCGGAGATCGTTCGGATGACATCCGGTTCGAGAACGTAGATGCCGGCGTTGATCACGAGCTTCTGGGAGGGTTTTTCCTCGATGCCGGCCAGGGCGGCGCCGTTCATGGAGAGGACCCCGTAGGGAATCTGGAAATTGAATTCCCGCGTGCAGACCGTCAGGCGGCGGCCTGATGCCGCATGATACTCGAGAAGGTTTCCCAGGTTCACCGAGGTCAGGAGATCGCCGTTCATCAGGAGGACGGGATGGCCGGGAATTTCGGGAAGGAGCCTCAGTCCGCCGGCGGTTCCGAGGGATTCGCGCTCTTCGATGATGCGCAGATCGAGCCCTTCCGCCGCGAGGGAGCGGAGATACGAGATGATCATCCCGGCCCTGTAATGTACAGTGACAAATATTGTATTTATGCCCGACCGCTGTATCTGCCGGATGATCGTGCCGAGAAGGGGTTGGTCGCCGACGGGGAGAAGCGGTTTGGGAGTGGTGTCCGTCAGCACTCCGAGACGTTTCCCGCGGCCCCCCGCCATCACGACCGCCCAGTTCGGCCGCGGCCGTTTCGCGATCAGATCCTGCAGCCGTTTCAGGCCCATGACGCGGTTGTGCGCGTCGACGAGCGGAAGATGCTTGATCGAGCGCTGCGACATGAGGTAGAGAAGCTCGTCGTCCGGCGTCGAGGCTGCAGCCGTGACGGGTTTCGGATTCATCAGGAGACTGACGGGCGCGTCAAGCGGGGTGCCTCGCAGCAGGCCGCGCCGGATGTCGCCGTCGGTAACCGTGCCGAGCAGGCGGCGGCCGTCGTCGACGATCAGTGCGATCTCGAGGGCGGAATCGTCGATCGCCCGCAGAGTGTCGAGAAGCGAGCTTCCGGCATCCAACAGGACCCGCTCGAGCAGAGGCGGGAGACGGGGGATATCCATGGGGATCAACGTGGGGGTGCTTTGAGGAGGCGAAGGATCTCGTCGGCGAATTCGGCGGCGGCTTCGGGGCCGCTGGCGGTGATGATATTTCCGTCGACGACGCAGGCCCGGGGTTCGTATGCCGCTTCCGCCTTTTCAAGTTCGGCGATCGAGGCCCGATCCTTGAAGACGGTGGCCTTTCTGCCCTTCAGGACGCCCGCCCTGGCGAGCACCGCGGGAGAAATGCAGATGGCAGCCACGGGTTTGCCGGCGGTCGCCATTGCCCGAACGAGTGCGTGCAGGTCGGCGTGGCCCCAGAGGTAGGCGTGCGACCCCGCGCCTCCGACGACGACCAGGGCGGCGAGGTCGGCCGCTTTCAGGTCGGAGATCGGGCATGTGGCGATGGCAAACCCGCCGAGCATGCCGGAGGCGGTCCCGATGCGGGTGCTCGCGATGACAGTCTGATACCCGGCTTTTTCGAAAGCCGCTTTCGGAACGAACAACTCTTCGTCACGGAACTTTTCCGGGGCTATGACACAGGCGATCGTTGGTTTCGACATCGGAACCTCCTCGGCGTGTTCGGGGTCGGCAGATCGTACCGTCAGGCAGTCTTTTCTTTCAGGTAGGCGAGATACGAATCGAGGATCTTCAGCTTCATCAGATACTCCCACAGATCGTGCTCGCCCGGATCGTTCGCTACGAGTATGCGGGTTTCCGGGGCGTATTTCAGGAATGGAGACAGGCTCATCGCGCACGATGAGTTCCCGCTGATGAGCGTCGGATCGTGGAGGGGGAGGTCGAAGTTGACGAGAAGCCGCGGATCGACGGCCACGGGAGGGTTTTTCATGAAGTCGAGCACCCGGATGCCGGCCGCATCGCTGCATTTCACGACCATTCGGTTGGGAAGCATGATTTCCAAGGACTTCAGCAGCTCGACGGCGCCCTGGACCAGCGATGTAAACAGGGCGGACGGATCGGCTGATCCCGAATTCATGGCCGGGATCGTCTTCTGGAAAAAGACAAGCCGTTCGTAGAGCGGAAAGACCGGGGGAGTTTTCGAGCGGACGACGATCATGATGGGATACAGATCCGTTTCGTCCGGAATCGTATCGAAGGCAGGCGCGAGCCCCGTGATGAGGGCCGGCAGATCCGCGTTCCTCGTTCCCTGCTGGAGGGCCTTGAATGCGATTCGGTCGCAGGCCTGGCTTCGACGACCCTGCCCGAAATAGGTCGTCAGAAGCGGGCCGGCGATCAAGGTTCGGATTCTCGAGTGGAGGTCGCGGATTCGCAGGATGGTTTGAGAGATGTCGGCATTGGAGGGGAGATCCAGGAACGGCGCCTGGAGAAAGAAGGGAAACCGGATGAGCAGGTCCTTCAAGCCTCTGATGGCGTCGGCGCACGTGCCGGAGACCTGGCTCGAGGCGCCGGCCGGAGAAGCGCATGGTTTGTCTCTGGCTGTGAACTTCTCGACCAGTTGCGCTGCCTCGAAATGGCCTTTCTGGGCGAGAAGGACCAGGGATCGTTTGCACAGGGCCGCCGTTTCGGCATCACGGTGATCGACGTGCCTCGCCAGAAGGGAGATCAGATCAGGATTCAAAAAACTCGGGAGGAGTTTCCCGCCGAGCCTGCTAATCGCCGGATCAGCATCGCCGAGCATGGACTCAAGCGCCTCGAGCAGGTTCTGCCGGCTGATGCGGCTGATCAGCTGATACGCGCGCATTTTGAGCGCCGGCGACGGATCGAGGAGAGTCTTGAGGACTTCGGGATACAGGCGGCGGGTGATGACCTGAAGGATTCCTTCGATCGCGTCTTCGCGAATTTTCTCGCTTTCTTCGCTTACCAGGTCGAGGAGGATGGGAATACCCTCGGGGAGAGGATTTGTCCGCAGAATCTGGGCGATGAGCTGGCGCGCTTCCGGAGATACGTCGCCAGCGCAGTGGCGGACGACCATTTTCGCGAGATCCGCGTCGTTGCGGGTTGCTGCCGCTCTGAGTCCCATCAGGCGTGCCTGTGGATCGGGATTCTGCAGCAGGGGGGTGAGGCGCTCCGTCGGGACCTGGCCGGCGCATTCCCGGAAGGATTTGAGCTTCTCGAGGACCTTGAGCGCGAGGGCCTGCAGGGAGGCATCCTGTTCCCGGCCGAGGTATTCCTCGAGGATGGGACCGGCTTCGACCTTCGCCTCGTTGTGGATGAGTGCGAGCGCCCGCTTCCAAATAGCCTGGTTCGGTTGTGCAAGGGCCTGGCGGATTTGGTCGAGGGTGACGGAGGGTTGGTCTGTCATATCGTGGTCAGTGTATACAAGGGAACATATCAGTGTCAAAAGGAAAACTGGACCGGTCATACTGTTTGACTCACATTGACCCATGTGCTAGGATTTGCCACGACCGGGGTACGCGAATCCCGGCACTGCAAGTTGAAGAGGGCTTTCTATGCCGATCTACGAATTTTACTGTTCCGACTGCAACAAGGCCTTTGACGTTCTTTGCTCGATGAAAACGGATTTGAGCACCATCGCCTGCGACACTTGTCACGGGAAAAACGTCAGTAAAAAGGTCTCGAGCTTCGCCACGTCCGGCGGCACGAAAACGCTGGATCTCGGAAGCGGCGGCGGTGGCGGCGGTCACAGCTGCGGAAGCTGTTCGTCGCACTCTTGCGGAAGCTGCGGGCATTGAGCGGCAGGGCCTTCAACACGGGAACCAACCCGGCAAGACCGGGAATCAAAAGCACAGGAAAGGGAGCAGCAATGGCACCGATCAAAACCATCATCATGGGCGCGGCCGGCCGGGATTTCCACAATTTCAACGTCGTGTACCGCGACAATCCTGCCTACCAGGTTGTGGCGTTCACCGCGACCCAGATTCCGAACATCGAAGGGCGCGTGTACCCGGCGAAGCTCGCCGGCAAACTGTATCCGAAGGGCATTCCGATCCGCCCCGAGAAAGACCTCATCGACCTGATCCGCAAGGAAAAGATCGCCGAAGTCGTGTTCTCCTACAGCGATGTCAGCCATGAATACATCATGCACCACGCCAGCCAGGTGACCGCCGCCGGCGCCAGCTTCAAGCTGCTCGGCTACGACCAGACCGCGATCAAGCTCGATGTGCCGGTCGTTTCCGTCTGCGCCGTCCGCACCGGCTCCGGCAAGTCTCAGACGACCCGCCGTGTCGTCACCGCTCTCAAAAAGATGGGCCTCAGGGTCGTCTCGATCCGTCATCCGATGCCGTACGGCAATCTCGAGAAGCAAATCTGCCAGCGCTTTGCCGACTATAAAGACCTCGACAAGCACGACTGCACCATCGAGGAGCGCGAGGAATACGAGCCGCATATCGACATGGGCGCCGTCATCTATTCCGGCGTCGACTACGGCAAAATCGGCGCCGAAGCCGAAAAAGAAGCCGACGTCATCGTCTGGGACGGCGGAAACAATGATTTCCCCTTCTTCAAGGCTGATCTCAAGGTCGTTGTCGCCGACCCGCACCGCCCCGGCCACGAGCGCGGCTATTATCCCGGCGAAGCCAACTGCTACATCGCCGACGTCGTCGTCCTCAATAAGATCGACTCGTGCTACCCCGACGATCTCCACGTCGTCCGCGAGAACATCATGATGATGAATCCTGAGGCGGTCCTCGTTCACGGCGCCAGCCCGATCTACGTCGACCACGGCGAGAGAATCCGCGGCAAGCGCGTCGTTGTTATCGAAGACGGCCCGACCCTGACCCACGGCGAGATGCAGTTCGGCGCCGGTTACGTCGCCGCCCAGCGCTACGGCGCCGGTGAAATCGTCGATCCGCGCGACAAGTTCGTCGGCGAGATGGCCAAGGCCCTTCGGAAGTATCCCGACATCGGGGCGATCATCCCGGCTCTCGGCTACAGCGGCAAGGAAGTCGCTGACCTCGAGAAGACCGTAAACTCGGTCGACTGCGACCTGGTCATCTCTGCCACCCCGATCGACCTGACCCGCGTCATCAAGATCAAGAAGCCGCATCTGCGCGTCCGCTACGAGCTCCAGGAAATCGGCGAGCCCAACATGGACCACCTGATCCGCGAGTTCGCGATCAAGCACAAGCTTCTCAAAAGCTCCAAGAAGTAATAAATAGATAAATATATATCACCGGGAATTCCCGTTCGGGAGTTCCCGGTGATTTTTTCAGGCGGACTGCCCCGGCCGGAACATGCCGCGTTCTTCACGCCCCTTCGCCGGACGAACGAAACGTCGCCCGCAGGATGAAAAGCGGGATGGGATCGGGGGCGCGCCGTGAGGTGCGGTGCGGCTGTCAGCGGATCGGCTTGCCGCAGGAGCCGCAATAATACTCCCTGGGGGGATTGGGCTTGCCGCAGTGGGGGCAGGTGATCTGGTCGCCTGAAAGAGTGCCGGCAGCCGGGAGAGGCACTCGGGTTCCGGATGGGGTGTCCGACGCCCGGAGCTCCTCGCTGAGCGGTGCGGAGGCAGACGAGCCAAGGCGTCTCAGGTCGGGATGATCAGGCCATTTTTCCAGGGCCTTTGCGATGACCCGTGCGGCCTCATCCTGCTTGCCTGCCTGCATGAGACACGCGGCGAGGCTCGCATGATACTGAACCTTGTCCGGCGCGAAGCGGACGGCTCGTTCGAACACTTTCAGACCTGCCGCCGAGAAATTCTGACGCCTCTCGTACATGTCGGCAAGGTAGAAGAGGGTTTCCCGATCGTCGGGGGCGAGTTGGAGCTGGCGGGTCAGAATGTCGATGGCGGTTTTGCTTTCGTGTTTCCCGGCCCGATATTGGGCGGCCAGGAATGCCAAGACATCCTTCCTGTTTTCATCGAGTTTGAACAGGCCCATGATGCGCTCGAGGCCTTCGGCGCTCCGATCTCCGAGCTGAAAGGTCGCCTCCCCGAGGATTCGTTGCGCGTTCGGATTCCTGGGATCTTTCGCAACGACGATGGCGGCCTGGGTGGCGGCCTCGGCCGGCCGGCCCTGGCGCAGGTAGGCATCGGCGAGGGAGACGGTCAGTTGTTTCCGGTTGCTCGTGTAGCCAGAATCCGCGAGGCGGGCTTCCAGAAGGGGAATGACGTCGGCGTATTTCCCACGGGCGAGAGCCGCTTCGATCGCGGCATCGATGCGGGCTTCCCTGAGATTCCGGAAAAAGTTCACGATCGGTCTGTAAAGCCAGCACAGCAGGAAAAACAGGCTGAGATAGATTCCCGACTTGTACTTTTCATACCGGATTTTCCAGAGCATGCTCCCGATGTCGGGAGCGTAGGCTGAATTGCGCTTCTGCAGAGCTTCGAGAGGCTCTCTGGCGTTTTGGAATTCGCCTTTCTGAAAGGCGAGCAGGGCGGAGTAGTAATCGACGTGATCGCTTTCCGACGCGATCGACGACAGTTCCGCGAGATACGCGCCCGCGTCATCGAGCTTCTGGAGCGCCATGGCGGCCTTCAGAAGATACGGCAGAAGATCCGGACGCGGGTTCCGGGGATCGTCGGCGAGCTCCTTGAACAGGGCAAAGGCTTCATCGGGCTTGTCGACCTCGTCGAGTTTGCGCACGGCTTCGGCGAAGCGGGTCTTGTAGGCTTCGAGCCTTCGCTTTTCTTCGGAAGCGGCCTTCTGAACACGCTCGATGGCCGCGGAGATGTCCGGGTCGCCCTTGGATATGGCGAGAGCCTGCTGGTAACTCAGGGCAGCCGCCTCGAAAGCGCCTTTCTTTTCGCTTTCTTCCGCGGCCTTCAGCATGGCGGCAAGCTTCTGGTTCTGGTCGATCATGGCCTGTTTCCGGGCGATGGCCTGGGTGCGGGCTTTTTCCGCCGCCTCGTTTCGTCGGTCGATGAAGGCGGAGATCGAGGCGGCGCGGTCTTCGAGCTGCTTGTCGCCTTCGGCGAACTCGATAGCCCGGTAGAGCTGGGCGAGGGCGTTATCCCAGTCGCCCTTCTTCTCGGCGGCATCAGCGGAGCTGGTGAAGTCGAGGATGGTCTGACGCTTCTGTGCCTGGTCGATCAGGCCGGCGATCTCGCCGTTGGCGGGCTCGGCGCTCTGGGCCTTCTTCAGGAGTTCGATCGCCTGTTTGAATTTGCCGGCCTCGAGAGCCGCCCGCCCTTCGCCGATGAGGTCGGTGGCGACCTGGGTCGACTGCTGGGTGAGCGAAGACTTCAGCCTCAGGAGCTCGTCGTTGGTGACATGAATGCGGCCTGCCTGGGTGATGCAGTCGCGCGCCGAGCCGTGGTCGCGGAGAGCGATGAACGCCTTTGCCGCGAGGATGAAGGCTTTCTGGAGGTTCGTGTCGTCACCCGCATCGAGAGCGGCCTGATTGTGCTGCTTGAGATGTTTCACGGTGTCGGCGATGGCCTGCCAGCGCCGGTCGGCGGTCCAGAGTTCATACAGGGACACCCAGACGGGTGAGTTCTGTGGATAGGCGATGCAGGCCTTTTCCAGGAATGCGAGCATCCGTTCGCGATTGCCCGCCTGCTTCTGGTCCTTGGCGAACTGGAGGTAGATCGAGCCGAGCGCCTTGCGGCAGTCGTCCTCGTCGGGGCCGAGTTTCAGGGCTTTCTCGAGGACCTGGGCGGCCCTGTCGAGCTGGTTCAGCTTCCGCAGGGACAACCCGAGATAATACTGGGCCTCGAACCCCGATGCGTCGAGAGAGACCGCCTTTTCGAGGTTCTCCGCCGCCTGCTGATACTGGAAAAGGCCATAATAGTCCTTTCCCTTCTTCAGATATGTCTCGGCCGGGCCTGCAAAAATTGTTGATGATATACAAAGACAGAAAAAGATTCCGACGGGAATGGTTCGCATCGGAATTCTGTGACGGCACATCGCCGGAACAAAGGGAAACATCATGGCATGTACTATCACGCATTGCCGCAACAGGTCAACTTCCGACGGGAATCGTGCGTTCCCGAATAATGTTTGACTTGGGTGGATGCCCCTAGTATAATTGCCGCTTATGCTGGTGACCTTATCCATACAGGGAGTAGTCGTCAAATGAGAAGTCAGCATCGGTTCAACTTAACGGTCATGCTCCTGATCTTCGCTTTTACGCTCGTCTACACGTTCCCATCGACGAATCTGTGGACGAAGTGCTTCGGAGTCCTGACCATCGACGAGCAGCTTGCGGTCCCGGTCCGCTCGCTCGAGTTCAAGGACGCCCCGGAAGGCAAGGCCGCCCAGGTCGACCTGAAGGTCGATTCCGCCTCCTCGGTCTTCGCGTCGAACCCGAACGTGAAGCAGGAAGACGTGCTCAACAGCGTCGCCGAGACCATCCGCCTCAAGCTGGTCGAAGACGGCCTTTCCGCTTCGGTCATCAATCCCGATTACTCGTCGGGAAAAGCGACGATCCGGGTCGCCGAGAAGACCGCCGCCGAGTTCCGCCAGGCGTTCGATAAGCTGAACTTCTACGCGATGATGCCGACCTTTCTCGCCAAGGTTTTCCCGCGGTCGAAGATCACCCTCGGCCTCGATCTCAAGGGTGGCATCGATCTCGTCTACCAGGTCGACATGCAGTCGCTCGAAAGCACCGACAACCCGAAGGACGCGGTCAGTCGCTCCGTCGAGATCATCCGCAACCGCATCGACATGTACGGCATCGCCGAGCCCAGCATCAAGGCCCAGGAAAACAACCGGATCCGCATTCAGCTCCCCGGCGTGAAGGATCCCGAGCGCGTGAAGAGCCTGATCCAGTCGACGGCCATGCTCAAGTTCCACCTGGTGAAAGACCAGGCGGTCACGGCGACCCAGCTCGAGCCGGTCGACCCGACCAGCGAACTCGTGCTGATCGAGCCCGCGTCGCGCAACGCCACTGCCCGCTGGTACAAGCTCAAGCGCACTCCCGAAGTCACCGGCCGCGATCTCAGATACGCCAAGGTCGCTTTCGACGAAATGGGCGTTCCCACGGTTCACCTCGAATTCAACCCGGAAGGCGCCGCCAAGTTCGCGAACAGCACCGGCCAGCACGTCGGTGAGCAGCTCGCCATCGTTCTCGACAACAAAGTGCACAGCGCTCCGGTCATCCAGACCCGTATCACTGGCGGCAATGCACAGATCACCGGGCGCTTCTCCCTCGAGGAAGCCCAGAATCTGGCGATCGTGCTTCGCGCCGGCGCTCTGCCGGCAAACCTGATTCTCCTCGAGAGCCGCGTGGTCGGTCCGACCCTTGGGGCGGAATCTATCCGAGCCGGCATTCGAGCCGGTGTTCTCAGCGCCATCATGGTTGTCGCGTTCATGATCATGCTGTACAAGTTCTGCGGATTCCTGGCTGCCATGGCCATGGTATTCAACACCCTGATCGTTTTCTCCCTCATGGTCTTCTTCGGCGGAACCTTGACGCTGCCTGGTATCGCAGGTCTGATTCTGAGCGTCGGTATGGCCGTCGATGCGAACGTCATCATTTTCGAACGCATCAAGGAAGAGATGCGAACGGGCAAGACCGTTCGTGCCTCGATCGAATCCGGCTTTGATCGAGCGATGGCTTGCATCATCGATTCGAACGTCACCACGATTCTCACCGTGGCCATCCTGTATGCGTTCGGCAGCGGGCCCATTCGCGGATTCGCGACCACTCTCGGCTTCGGTCTGATCGCCAATATCTATACCGCGGTCATTGGCGTGAAACTGGCTCTCGATCTGATTTACGTCCGGTCCAAAGCTACGACGCTGAGCATCTGAGCCGCATCGCCAAATAAAGAAGGGAAAATACTATGAAATATAACTTCATGGGATACCGGAACCACTGCTTTGCATTTTCAATCACGTTGATGGTGTTGTCACTCGTGCTGATGCTTGCCAGAGGCTTCGAATACGGCATCGATTTCAAGGGCGGCAACATCATTCGCGTTCGCTTCGATCAGCAGACGACAGAAGGCAAGATTCGCGAGGTGTTCGACAAGATGCCCGGCCTGTATTTCAAGGGCGATCAGCTTGTCATCCAGGCTGTTGCCGAAGCCAAGGGTGCCGAGTTCATCATTCAGTATCCGGCTCCCCTCATGGATACGGTTGAAACTGGCAAGCTTCACGGTGAAATCCTGAAGGAACTCAAGGCGAATATTCCGTTCAGGGACGATTCGCTCGAAGTGGCCAATGTCGGACCAACCGTCGGCGATGATATGAAGCGTCAGGCTATTTACGCATCCATCCTTGCCGTGATCGGAATCCTCCTCTATCTCGGATGGCAGTTCGAACTTCAGTCTTCGACCGGTGCCGTCATCTCTCTTGTTCATGATCTCGTCATCATCCTCGGGTTCATCAGTCTTTTCAAAATCGAGTTCGACATCACCGTGTTGGCCGCGCTTATGACGCTTCTCGGCTACTCGGTCAACGACTCCATCGTCGTCCTCGACCGGATTCGCGAGAACAGGCGCATCACCAAGGAAACGGATTTCGTGACCCTGATCAACGATTCGATCAACCAGACGCTTGGCAGAACCATCAATACAGGCATGCCGACGCTCTTCGCCACCTGCGCCCTGATGTTCCTCGGGGGCCAGACCCTCTTCAACTTCGCTCTGGTCCTTACCTTCGGCCTCATCTTCGGAACCTACTCGTCGGTCTTCATCGCCAGTCCCGTCCTCCTGCTGCTGAGCGGCAACAAACTCAACCGCCGCGGCGCCTGAGCCCGGTTCGTTCCGCTAACCACGCCCCGGTTCGCCGGGGCGTTTCTATTTTAATCGATATATACGGAGTCGTTCATGAAAGCCGTCGTTCAGCGTGTGTCGGAAGCCGTTCTCAGCGTCGATGGAAAGGAAGTGTCCCGAATCGGCCGCGGGCTCGTCTGTTACCTCGGCGTCGGCCGGGGAGACGAGGAAAAGGACCTGGACTGGCTGGCGAAAAAAACGGCCAGGCTGCGAATCTTCCCCGATGGCGAGGGACGGATGAACCTTTCGGCGGTCGACGAGGGCCTGGCCGTACTGGTCGTTTCGCAGTTCACGCTTTACGGCGACATCAGGAACGGATACCGGCCGGGCTTTTCGACAGCGGAGGATCCCGCGAAGGCACAGGGCATGTACGAATCGTTCATGTCAAAACTGCGCGAATATGGCGTGCCCGTCGTTGCCGGCGGCGTCTTCGGTGCGGATATGACGATCGACCAGTGTAATCGCGGCCCCGTCACGATCCTGCTCGATTCTCGGGACGGCCGCTCCGGCGCCTGATCTGCGTGAAAGCGCTCTACTCCTCCGATGACGGCATGAAAAGGCGTCGCTCGAGACGTCGCAGATAATCGAGCGTTTTCCGCTCCGGCGCATCGGGATGCCCTTCGGCAATCGCCTCTTCGGCGAGGCGAAGCGCCTTCTCGAACGAGCGGCGTTCGAGGATCACCCGGTAGATCGGATGGATATTCGACGTTTCCGCCAGGGAACGGAGGAGTTCGCGATCGAACGATTCGAGACCTTTCTGGAGGGCGGCCGTCTCGAAAAACTCGATGTCGCGCTTCGACGACGAGGTGATCTTCCGGCGGCTCGAGGGACTCATCGTCATATACAGCCAGACCAGGATGAGGAACGTCGGGATCAGCAGCATCAGCAGGACTTCGTTTTCGTACGGATGCGAAGAAAACTGCTCCCGAAGGGCTTTTGCAAAAATCTTGTAGCCTTCGGTCTGATCCATCAGAGAACCTTGTAGCTCAACTCGGTGACGATTTTCCGGATCTCCTCGGAGGAATCCTTCCTCAGATACGGCATGAAGGGCTTGATGGCGGCCGGAGAAATCTTGACGGCCGATCGAACGGCGTTGACGCGGACGATCTCTTCTTTGTCGCGCAGGTGTGCCAGGATGATCGGCAGGGACATCTCCTGCTTGATCTCTCCGAGCGCCCACAGGCCGCTGGCGCGCATCAGGGGCTCACGCATCGAGAGCATCTTCTGGAGGACGGGGACGACGTTGACTTTTCCGATCTGCCAGACCGCGATGGCGGCGTTGGCGCGGATGCGGTTGTTCGCGTCTTCTAGGAAGGGGAACAGGATCTGGAGCGCGCGTGCGTCCCCGATGCTCGCGATGGCTTCGATGGCGTTGGCGCGGACACGCTCGTCGGGATCGTTGAAGAACTCGATCAGGTTGCCGAGCAGTTCACGGTCGCCGATCACGCCGAGCGTCTTGATCACGGCCGCACGGACTTTTCGGGAGGGGTCTTTCATCGCCCCTAGGAGGGCATCCTTGCCCTTGTTGTTCACCTGGAGGTTTTCCATGATGCGGGCCGCGCGAAGGCGAAGCTCGGGGTCGAGGGATTTGAGTTCGACGATGAGCTGATCGATGAAGCTGGTGTCGAGCTTCAGGAGTGCCGTGCCGGCGAGTTTACGGACTTCGGGAGAGAGGGTGTTGAAGTTGTCGAGATATCGCTTCTGGGTCACCTTCGCGACTTCCTGCAGGGCGGTGTTGCGCAGCTCCTCGTCGGGGCTGTGGACAAGCCGCGTCAGGTAGGGGGCGAGCCGTTCGGACGGGAGCATCTGTTTCAGGCCGCGAAGCGCCTCCGCCGCGACTTTCGGGGAAGGGTCGGCGACGGCTTCGTCGAGCATTCCGAGAACGCGGGGATGCCTGCTTTTCAGGGCGATACGGACAGCCATGAGTCTGACGACCGGAGCCGTGTCATGGAACCTCGCTTCGACGATCTTGGAAAGCTGGTCTCCGCCGGCCTCTCCCATGAATTCCAGCGCCGAGGCCCGGACCTCGGGATCCTCGTCCTCGAGCAGTTCGGCGAGTTTGATCGAGAAGGATCGGGAGCCCATCTGTTTCCGGAAAAAGGCGGTGCGGTCGGCCGGATCGAGCACGCAGGAATTCTTGAGCAGAACCCGCAGCAGAAGCAGGGACGGCTGTTTGCTCTGGCCGGAGATCAGGAGGGCGGCGAGCGAGGGGTCGTCCTGGAGGGCGGTCCGTACGAGAGAGGAGACCTCTTCGAACGGCCAGTCGGACAGCACGCGGACCGTATCGGCGAAACTGTTCGAGAGGAGGCGTGAAAGCACGGGGCGGAGCATGTCCGGCGCGGATCTGGCAAGGTGGAAGAAGAGGCGCATCATTTCCGGCGAAATCCGCTCGTCGGAGGTGATCTTGGAATGCAGGGACTGCCGCCACGTCTCGACCAGCGCTTCGAACGAAGCTTTCCGCTCGTCGCTGCTCGTCTGGATCTTCTCTATGACCGAGTCGGCCAGCGCCGCCAGCGCGTCGGCAGTCATCGCCCGCGCCCTGACCGAGTCGGTGTCGAACAGCCGGAGGGCATGTTCGAACAGCGCCGGGTCGAGACGTTTGAGAAGCCGCGCGAGGAGCATGTCTCGGCCTTCCCCTGTGGGCATTTTCAGCGCAAGGTCGAGCAGAAACCGACGCGCTTCGGCGAACCGCTTGATGAGGACGTCGTCGGTCAGCTGGAGAAGTCCGGTTTCGACGTTCTCCATCAATTTGTCCCGGAAGGCGGGCATCAGCTCGTCGGGCGTGTATTCGGAAAGGGCTTCGCGAAGGCGCCGACGGATGGAGGGGTCCGTGTCCTCGGCCATTTCCATGTAGAGGGGGACGAAGTCCGGCCGATGAAACTTGACCAGCGTTTCGAAATGGAATCGCTTGACGTCGGGGTCGGGGTGGCGGAACTGCTCTTGGACGAGCTCGAACAGGCCCAGATCGTCGAAAAGCGAGACGATCTCGAAATACAGGGTCGAGTTGTGATCGGCGGGGACCGCTCGCACGAGTGCGCCCAGCGCCTTCTCGCCGTAGAATCTGGCGATGCCGTTCCGCACATCGCGACGGATCGTCAGGTCAGCGTCGGAAAGCAGGGGGATCAGGACGTCGAGACTCGACTGGGTGGCGATTTTCAGAAGCGCCTGGACGGCGGCGACGCGGACCGCGTTGTCGTCATCGTCGAGAATCGTGGCGAGCTTGTCCACCGCGCCTTCGATACCGCGTTTTCCGGACAGCTCGACGAGGGGAATGAGGAGATCGCGCGTGCCGACTATCGCATCGGACATCGCCGCGAGAATCAGCGAGTCGGTTTCGGGGGCATCGTGCTCTTCGAGCCGGGCGAAAGCCGACTTCCTGACGTTCTGGTCGGGATCGGCGAGCTTGGTGATGAGTTCCTGCGGTGGTTCCGAAGCTGAAAAGGGCCAGATCATCGAATCATGCCTTTGACTTTGCCTTGATCGCGGCTGCCAGGATATCCGAGACGGCTCTGCGCACGCCTTCATCCGGATCGAATCTGAGCGGTTTGATATAGGGGGCCAGCGATAACGCGTCCGAAATTTTTCCGAGGCTCTGGATGACGTTCCGCCTGACATCCGCATCGGGATCGCGCAGGCACTGGATGAGGACCGGCATGAAGCGGCTGTCCTTGATCTCCCCGAGGGCGAACGCCGCGGATGCGCGCATCCATTTGTCGGGGTGGCGGAGCATCTCGAGAACGGGCTCGTAGATCTGGTAATAACCGAGTCTCCAAAGAGTGATGACGGTGTTCGCCCGGACCCGATTGTTTTTGTCGTAGAGGCAGGGAATGATCGCTTCGGCGTCTGTGAGTTCGCCGACGTTCGCGAGGGCCTCGACCGCGTTCGCCCGGACGCGATCGTCCTGGTCTTTCAGGAATCCGATCAACATCTGGGAGACCGAGGGACCGCCGATTTTTCCAAGGCCCATGATGACGACGGACCGGACGATGGGGTCGGGATCCTGGATCGCGACGATCAGGTTCGGTTTCAGCTCGGGCGGAATCTGCTCGCACAGCACCTCGAGCACTTTCGCGGCGAGCACGCGCGTTCGTTGGTCGGATGAGGAGAGGTCGCGGGTCATGTCCTCGAGGAAGCCGGGGTCCATTTTGATCAGGGAGAGGCCGATGGCGAGCTTCGCCTCGGGTGGCATCTTGTCGAAGCCGGTCAGGAACTTGCGACGTGTGATGTAGGCGATCGCCGCCTGAGCCGCCTGCTTGATGCGCGTGTCGTTCACGCCCAGGAGCTTGGTCAGGGCGGCCAGGATCTGGGGATGATCGCGGTCCTTCAGAAGCTCGATGGCCTGGAAGACGATCTTCGGCTCGGTGTCCTTCAGAAAGTTGATGATCACTTCCGTGCCGGCTTCGCTCTGGAAGTGCTTCAGGGTGAGCAGGTCCAGGATCGTCTTGCGAACGGTGAAGTCGGGGTCGCGCATCTTCGACACGAGCACGGTGAGCGCGTTCGGAGAACCGCTTTCGGCGAGGATCTGGAGGATGCGGGACCGGAGGGTGGCATCGTTGTGATACAGGACTTCTTCGATGAACCGCTTGAGTCGCGGGTCCATCATCAGGTTGATGATCTCGCTCTGGATCTGCGGGGGGACTTCCATGAAATGTTCGAGCAGGAGCGAGTTTAGTGTTTCGATGATGAAATTTTCCGTCGGATTGCCGAGAAGTGCCAGTGCGGTCCGGCCCGTATCGAGTTCCTTGTAACAGCAGGCCTTTATCAGAAGGGTCTTCCGGTCTTCGACGTCGAGGCCCTTGAGGAAACCGTTGAGATAGCTATCATTATATTTGTGAATCTTTGGAAGGTTCTTGAGAATGGTGTCCTCGTGATGGCGGCCGATTCGGAGAAGACATTCCGACAGGACCATGCTTGCCTGGACATACGTGTCGGAAAGATGCTCTTCGAGGGGTTTCACATACATCGCGATCTTTTCGAGCATCTCCGGGGTGCCTATCGCTTCGGGGGTCATGCCGTCGAGTTCGTCGGCGAAGTGTTTGACGATCGACTGGATGGTGCTCGTGACGACGGGGGGGATGGACTTCGCCTTGTCCAGCAGATGCGGGAACAGATACTTGTAGGAATTGGGATCGGCGATCTGCTCGAGGATCTGCATGATCTTCAGGCGGTATGACTCGCTCTTCTTGCCGAAGTTGTCGAACAGCTTGCTGAAAAACGCGTCCTGGTGGAACTGGAGACACTTGAACACCGAGTAGCGCATCGACTGGTCGATGTTCTGCATATTTTTGATACACAGCTCGAGGAAGGTGTGGCCCTTGATTTTCTCGATATGCTTGCTGAACTCGACCTGGATGATTTTCTTGTCTTCGCGGGAGGCCTCGAGCGAGTCCTCCTTGAGGATATCGATGAAGATCGGGTACAGCTGCGGGTTCTGCAGGTTGACCATTTCCTCGAGATAGAGGATTTTCTCCTTGGGCGTATAGGCCGACCATTTCTGCAGGAACTTCGAGACGATGCCGGATTTTTCGATCGCGAACTGGATAACGGCCCGGATGCCAGAATCGCCGGTGGTGCAGAGGATGTTCACGAGTGGCTTGAGCCTTGGCTCGTCCACGCTCTGGAGGATCTCCTTGAACACCTCGCGAAAGACCTGGTCGGGATAGTTGATCAGCTTGAGGATGGACTGGTAATCCTCGAGCGAGAGCGTTTCGTGTCTCGCGGCGAAGATCCCGAGGATACGGAGCCGCAACTGCTGGTTCTTGTTCTCCTCGAACTTCTCGCACAAAAACTCGACGAAGAAGTGGTTGAGATTCGCGACGAAATCATCGAAGGCACCCTGTGACACGCTCGTGTCGGGTGACTGGAGGCGCTCGAACGTCTCGAGCGGATCTGTGATCTTTCGCGTGAACCAGCTCATCCTAGCGTTTCTGTTCTCTGTTCGCGGGATTCATTCGGGATTTCCGAATCTCACTGAGGGGAGAATTCCTCCCCCGGGAGGGATGATAGTATAAACAGCGTCCGAGCGCAATTCTTCAATTCACGCGTTTTCATGAACCGGGAAGGACCGTTCGCCGGGAACGTGAGAGCGTCAGAGTTTTCCCGACTTCAGGAAGGGCGGGAAATGTGCCGCCGCAGGACGGAAAGCCAGATTCCCGCTTCCGTCAGAAGGACGATCGGCACCGAGACGAGAACCTGTGAGACGACGTCGGGAGGTGAAAATATAGCGCCAATGATAAAAGCTATCACGATGCAATGGCGTCGGTGTGACCGGAGCCGCTCGACGGGGAGAATGCCGATCGCGTCGAGAAAGGCGAGAAGAAGGGGCAGTTCGAACAGAATTCCGGTCACGAGCATGAAGACGACGACGAAATCGATGTAGGCGCCGTATGAAATCGACGGAAGGAAATCGGCTCCGTTCGCGGCGATCAAAAAGCCCAGCGCCGGCGGAAGTATGATCGCCCAGCAGAAGAAGGCCCCGGCGGCGAAACACAACAGCGCCGGAATGAGCAGGACGACGGCCCATGGTCGCTCGGCCGGTGTCAGGGCGGGGGCGACGAACGCCCAGACCTGCCAGACGATCACGGGAAAAGCGAGGGTGATTCCGGCCCAGGCCGACAGTTTGATGGTCGTGACGAACCCTTCGGTGACCGAGAGCGTCACCAGTCGCAGCCCCGGGGCCGCCTGTCTCAGGGGGTGAAGCGCCAACGGCACCAGGCTGTCCGATGCCGCCCACGCGGCGAGAAAGCCGGCGAACGCCGAGACGACGGCAATGATGATCCGGCGCCTCAGTTCGGCGAGATGGTCGAGAAGGGGGGCGTCAGCGGTGTTTGGAGCAAACATCGATAAAGTCTAGCACATTTCGACAGAGCTGGTGTTTGCATTTGCCCGGTCGCTCTGATAACATACGCGTACCAATCCACCGTATCCGGGAGAAAAGCCGTGTGGTTCATTAAAAAACTGTTCTGGTTGTTCACCCTCCCCTTCATCGCCCTCATGGGTGTTCTGATGTTCGCCTTCCCCGAGGAAATGAAGGAGTTCAAGAAGGACCTCGTCGACATGGTCGAGAACAGCTGGCTCCGCTGGATCGGCTTCGTGGGGTTCGTGTTCGCCATGGTCCATCTGGTCAAGTTCTTCGACAGCAAGCATACGCTCGTACAGCTGAGCGCCCCCGAGGACTGAGCGGACCGGTTACTCGTAGTTCGTGACCCGCACCCGGTATGATTTGACGCCAGGAGGCGGGTTCGGAAACTCGATCTCGAACAGGGAACTCTCGCTGGGAAAGAGGCCGCGATCCTTCAATCGCAGCCTTCCGCTTTCCCGCCGGAGTTCCTGTTTGTTTTCGTCGAACAGTTCCGCTGAAAGCTCGATGCGCTGACGCATGGCGTCTGAGACGTTGCGCAGCTCCCCCACGACATAGAGGGAATTATACTCAGTGTAGCTTTCGACCCGGTCGATGGCGAAAACAGGCTTCAGATCGCGCTCGATGACGGGGCTGACTTTTTCCTCGCGCGCACGGAGCAGGTATTCCGCCTCGACGGCCCGGTCGTACAGATTCCACCCTTCGATATTCATCGGTTCGAGCCGGATTGCAGTTTTCAGCGCTTCTTTTGCTTCGGCTGGCCGACCATCGGCCAGCATGGCCTTGGCTTGCGTGAGAAACGCCTGGGCGCCGGAATCTGCGGGTTTTCCCGTGGGGCCCGGCGACTGGGGATTCCAGTCCTCCTGGAGGCCGGAAAGCCGGGCGAGGGGAGAGGTCCGCTGGGGGACGGCCGGAGACGTGCGCTGGGGGGCGGGCGGATTCTGGCCCATCACGGTGAAGGTGATGCAGCCGATGAGCAGGCCGGAAAGCAGCCATGGACGATAACGACTCATATGGAATCAGATATCGGCAGAACGGGGAGGGAAGATTAGAATCTTCTGGCGGCGAATGCTTTCAGAACGATCGAAAAGAACCGCTCGAACCCCGAGAGAATCAGGCCCCTGCGGAGCATCTGGAATGCCGACTGACCGGCTTCGTTTTCCCGTTCGTGGAGCATCCCAAGTAGCGTGGCGGGCGTGACCACCATGTGCGTGACCCGCGGCTGCATCGCCGGCGGAAAATAGGTCTGAAGAGCCGTTTTGATGCGGCTTTCGGGAAAATCACAGGGAGACAGGATCAGAAACATGTCCAAAGACGGCGACGCCGGATCGTCATCGTCTGGAATCGTCTCCGGAACCGGGATCTCGCCTTCTTCGGGGGCCTTGAGCCGGGAAAACGCCTGCAGATTCAGAAGGATTGCGCTGTGGAGGTGTTCGCCGAGCGTTTCCTCGAACAGCAGTCGCGTGCTGGCCGCGATGCGGGAGGGGAGGGAGTCCTCGCCGAGGAACCGGTGCGTGGCCTGCGCCGATCCCGTCGCCAGCAGGGTGGCCGTCATCGGATTGGCTGCATTCAGCGCACAGAGCTTGGCCTTGCCCTGCGGAACGATGTCGATCAGGCCGAGCTCCCCCATCTGATGAACCCGGTTGTAAGCCGTGCCGTAGGGAAGACCGAGCTTCTTGGCGATCTGGTGGATCGACAACACCCCGGACGGCTGATCGAGAAAGGCTTCCGCAAGCTGAATCGTGAGTTGCATGGGCGCCTATTATACCAGACCGTTTCACGGATGCAACGAAAAATTGATAGATCGCCCTTCCTGTGAAAGGCTCTGGCAGAAATTGTTCGGGCCGCATGTTCGGCAAGAAGGAAGGCGAACGGAGCGTCGTCGGGGATTGGTGAAACCCGGTTCCAGGGATGATTGTACGGCTATAAGCAATTTTTATGCTAAAGGCGTTGACGTACCCCCTCCCCGGTGTTATAATGCAAAACCCGTTTTACTGGGTTGGGGGAAGATGGCGAAACGCACGGATTGGTGGGGAGTTCTGCAGACATTGGTGAATCGAGCCCGCGGAACCAAAGAAGATTCGAACGTTGGGTGCAACCCTGCGTCGATCCCCGTCACGCGCATTGCGTTCCGTGCCCGCCCCAATTTTATTTTTCCGCGTATATTTTGACACGTCCCGTCGGCGCTGAATGCGTTGGCGGGATATTTGCTTGATCTGGGAAGGAGTAAGGCAGACAATGGTCACTACGCAGACAATGGGAGCCGAGCGAATTCTGATGGCTGAAGATCGGACGTTCCGGGACATCCCGAACCTGATCGACATCCAGTTGAAGTCGTTCGAGTGGTTTCTCCAGCCCGGCGTTTCTCCCGCGGACCGCAAGAATCACGGTCTCCAGGAGGTTTTCCTCGAGGTGTTCCCCATCCAGGATTACGTCGGAAATCTCTGCCTTGAGTACAGCGAATACGGCCTGGGCTTGCCGATGTGCAAGAACTGTCCCCAGCTCAAGCTCAACAAGAAGTGCCTCTACGACGACTGCAGCTTCACGGAAAAGGACTGCGAGATCGCGTTCATCGGCGACACGCCGTTCCGCGTCAAGCACAGCCCCGACCAGTGCCGCAAGCGCGATCTGACCTACTCGATCCCGCTGAACATCAAGGTCCAGCTGATCATGCAGCAGACGGGCGAGGTGAAGGAGCAGGAGATCTTCCTGGTCAATCTCCCTTGCATGACCGAGCGCGGCACCTTCATCATCAACGGCGCCGAGCGCGTCGTGGTCAGCCAGCTGCATCGTTCTCCCGGCGTGTATTTCAGCTTCAACCGCGCCAAGAAGATCTACTCCGCCAAGATCGTGCCGTATCGCGGCGCCTGGATGGAGTTCGAACTCGACCTGATGAAGGACGCGATCTTCGTTCGCCTCGACCGGAAGCGCAAGATCCCGATCACCACCTTCCTGCGAGCTCTCGGTTTCAGCACCGACGAGGAGATTCTCGACCTGTTCGACCGGAACGAGACGATCGCCAGCTCCCTCAAGTTCGACAAGCAGGCGATCGGCGGCTCCGAAGGCCCCGACAAAGTCGCCAAGGCCGTCACGGAATCGCTCAAGGTCATCTTCTCGAAGCTCCGCCAGGGCGACCTGTTCGTCGAGGAAAACGCCCGCACCCTCATCCGCAGCTTGTTCTTCGATCCGAAGAAATACGACCTGGGCTTCGTCGGCCGCTACAAGATGGACAAGAAGCTCCGCCTCGCCGATCGCCTGTCCGAGCAGATCGCGTTCAAGGATGTCGTGAACCCGGCGAACAAGGAAATCATCGTGAAGGCCGGCGAGAAGGTCTCGAAGCGCCTTGCCGACATGCTCGAAACCATGATGCTGCCGATCTTCATCGAACTCGGCGACGCCCTCAAGGGATATCGCATCATGTATAACATGGGCTATACCGATGTCCGCCTCCGCGACGTCACCGGAAGCCTCACGATGCTTGCCGGCCGCACCGCCTACGAGTCCGTCATCGACAAGAAAAGCGGCGAGATCGTCATCGAGAAGAACACGACGATCACCGAGGATGCCGAGAAACAACTCCAGGATCTGGGCGTCTCCTCCGTGCCGGTCGTGAAAGACCGCGTTCTGTGCTACGAGGACATCATCGGCGTCATCCGATATCTGATCGACCTCTCGAACGGTATCGGCCGCCTCGACGACATCGACCACCTGTCGAACCGCCGCATCCGCTGCTGCGGTGAGCTGCTCCAGAACCAGTTCCGCATTTCCCTCTCCCGCATGGAGCGCGTGATCAAGGAACGCATGACGATCCACGATCTCGACAGCTACACGCCGCAGCTGCTCATCAACACCCGGCCGGTTTCGGCGGTGGTCGACGAGTTCTTCGGCAGTTCGCAGCTCTCCCAGTTCATGGACCAGACGAACCCCCTCGCCGAGCTGACCCACAAGCGTCGCCTCTCGGCCCTCGGGCCGGGCGGTCTCAAGCGCGAGCGCGCCGGCTTCGAAGTCCGCGACGTCCATCCGACCCACGACGGCCGCATCTGCCCGATCGAGACGCCTGAAGGTCCGAACGCCGGCCTCATCGCCAGCCTGGCCGTCTACGCCAAGGTGGACGAGTATGGTTTCATCACCACGCCCCTCTGCCAGGTCGAGGAGGAAACCGGCCGTATCAATTTCAAGAAGCTCGAATACAAAGATGCGTATGACGAAGACCGGTTCATCATCGGGCAGCCCGACGTGCGCCTCGAGTATGACCGCAAGAGCGGATACGGGAAAATGGTCGGCGACGTCGTGCCGGTCAAGTATTTCCGCGACGACTACGAGTTCGAGTTCGCCGATCGCAGCGAGGTCGAATACGTTAAATTCTCGCCTCTCCAGATGGTCAGCGTCGCCTCGGCCCTCATTCCGTTCCTCGAACACGATGACGCCAACCGCGCCCTGATGGGCACGAACATGCAGCGCCAAGCCGTTCCGCTGATCCAGACCGAGCCACCGCTGGTAGGAACCGGCCTCGAATCACGCGCCGCGCACGACTCTGGCGCCATGGTTCTCGCCCGCAGCGCCGGCACCGTCGAATACATCGACGCCAACGAGATCCGCATCCGCCGCGCCAGCCGCCGCAAGGACGACGAGAAGATCGCCCTGACCGAACAGGCATTCCGCAAGATCCAGGGTCGCAAGATCATGGACACGATCGTCGACCCGCTCACCGGCGAGATCATAATCGAAGCCGGCCAGCCCCTCGACATCACCTACCTGTCGCGGCTTGCCTCCCTCTGCAGCGAAGTCCGCCTGCAGCAGGAATCCATCGACACCTACCGCCTCCAGAAGTTCATGCGCTCCAACCAGGGAACCTGCATCAACCAGAAGACCTCGGTCAAGATCGGCGACAAGGTCCGCCCCGGCGACGTCATCGCCGACGGCCCGGCCACCGCGAACGGCGAGCTGGCCCTCGGTCGCAACGTTCTGGTCGCATTCATGCCTTGGGAAGGCTACAACTTCGAAGATGCCATCATCCTTTCCGAGCGCCTGGTGAAGGACGACGTGTTCACGTCGATCCATATCGAAGAGTATGAAATCGACGCCCGCGACACCAAGCTCGGGCCGGAAGAAATCACCCGCGACATCCCGAACGTCGGCGAGGACGCCCTCAAGAACCTCGATGACGAGGGCATCATCCGCATCGGCGCCGAAGTCGAATCGGGCGACATCCTCGTCGGCAAGGTCACCCCGAAGGGCGAGACCGAACTGACGGCAGAAGACAAGCTGCTCCGCGCGATCTTCGGCGAGAAGGCCCGCGAAGTCCGCAACACCTCCCTCACCGTCCCGCACGGCGAGAAGGGCAAGATCGTCGACGTCATGGTGTTCTCGCGCGACAACGGCGACGAACTCCAGTATGGCGTGAACAAGCTGGTCCGCGCGTTCGTCGCGCAGAAACGCAAGATCACGGTCGGCGACAAGATGGCCGGACGGCACGGCAACAAGGGCGTCATTTCCCGCATCGTGCCGGTCGAAGACATGCCGTATCTGGCCGACGGCCGCTCGATCGACATCATCCTGAACCCCCTGGGCGTTCCCTCCCGCATGAACGTCGGACAGGTTCTCGAGACGCACCTCGGCTGGGCCGCCGAAAAGCTCAACAAGTGCTACGGCACCTCGATCTTCAACGCCGGCCGCGCCCTCAAGAACGAAGACTACGTCATGAACGAGCTGAAGAAGGCGTATGACAGCGATCCGCACCACTTGGTCGACCAGCAGGGCAAGGCGCAGCTGTTCGACGGCCGCACCGGAGATCCGTTCCACAAGCCGATCATGGTGGGCATGATCTATATCCTCAAGCTGGCCCACCTCGTCGACGACAAGATGCACGCCCGCTCGACCGGCCCGTACAGCCTCGTCACCCAGCAGCCTCTCGGCGGCAAGGCGCAGTTCGGCGGCCAGCGCTTCGGAGAAATGGAAGTCTGGGCCCTCGAAGCCTACGGCGCCGCGCACGTCCTGCAGGAACTGCTGACGGTCAAGTCCGACGACGTCGAAGGCCGCGTCCAGGTCTACGAGACGATCATCAAGGGCAAGAACATCATGAAACCCGGCATCCCGGAATCCTTCAAGGTCGTCGTTTCCGAACTTCAGAGCCTGGGTCTCCAGGTCGACCTGAAGAAGGGGACGAGCGGTGTTTCTCTCGCGGAAGGCGGCGAACGGCCGCTGCTGATGCAGGAAGCCGAAGCCGACGACTGGGAAGACGAAGCCGAGCGCGAAGAGGCTGAGGACATCGACGATGTTGGCACCGACACCGACGACGACGACGATTCCGACAGCTCCGACGACGACGACATCGAGAGCGAGTAAGACGGACCTTTCCGGTCAGGCAAGCGTATAAAGGAGAATCAGCCTCATGTTGGAAATGGATAAATTCGATGCCATTCAGATCAGCATTGCGTCCCCGGAAAAGATCCGGTCCTGGTCCTACGGCGAGGTAAAGAAGCCCGAGACCATCAACTACCGGACCCACAAACCCGAGCGCGACGGCTTGTTCTGCGAGCGTATCTTCGGCCCCCAGAAAGACTGGGAGTGCTTCTGCGGCAAATACAAGAGCATCCGGTATCGCGGCATCATCTGCGAACGCTGTAACGTCGAGATCACCAAGGCCGCCGTGCGTCGCGAACGCATGGGCCACATCCAGCTCGTGACCCCGGTCGGTCACATCTGGTATTCGAAGGGCAGCCCTAACTACATCGCTCTGCTGCTCGACATCACCGCCCGCGATCTCGAGAAAGTGTTATATTTCCAGAGCTATATCGTCATCGATCCGGGCAACCTGCCTCTCTCGAAGAAGCAGCTGCTCGCCGAGGAAGGCGTCGGCGGCGAGATGGGCTTCCGCGAACTGCGCGAGAAATACGGCGACATGTTCACCGCGAAGATGGGTGCCGAGGCGATCAAGGAGCTTCTGGCCGAGATCGATCTCAAGAAGCTCGAGAAAGAACTCGCGAGCCAGCTCAAGACCTCCACGGGAACCAAGAAGACCCACCTGCTCAAGCGCATGGAGCTCGTGAAGTGGTTCGTCGGCTCGATCAGCCGCCCCGAGTGGATGATCGTCGACGTCATCCCGGTCATTCCGCCCGACCTGCGCCCGATGGTCCAGCTCGACGGCGGCCGCTTCGCCACCAGCGATCTGAACGACCTGTACCGGCGCGTCATCAACCGCAACAACCGCCTCAAGCGCCTCGTCAAGCTCCAGGCCCCCGACATCATCATCAAGAACGAGAAGCGCATGCTGCAGGAGGCCGTCAACGCCCTGATCGACAACGGACGCCGCGGCAAGCTGGTGACCGGCCCGAACAATCGCCCGCTCAAGTCCCTCACGGACATGCTCAAGGGCAAGCAGGGCCGCTTCCGCCAGAACCTCCTCGGCAAGCGCGTCGACTACTCGGGCCGCTCCGTCATCGTCGTCGGCCCGAACCTCAAGACCCACCAGGCCGGTCTTCCCAAGAAGATGGCTCTCGAGCTGTTCAAGCCGTTCGTCATGCACCGCCTGGTCCAGAAGGGCATCGCGCACAACATCAAGAGCGCCAAAAAGATGATCGAGCGCGAGAAGTTCGAAGTGTGGGACGTCCTCGAAGACGTCATCAAGCATCATCCCATCCTGCTGAACCGCGCTCCGACCCTGCACCGCCTAGGCATTCAGGCGTTCGAGCCCGTCCTGATCGAAGGCAAGGCCATCCAGATTCACCCCCTCGTCTGTACCGCCTACAACGCCGACTTCGACGGCGATCAGATGGCCGTTCACGTGCCGTTGCTGCTCGATGCGCAGATCGAAGCCCGCATGCTCATGCTGTCGAGCAACAACATCCTCAAGCCCGCCGACGGCCGCCCGATCTGCCACCCGACACAGGACATGACGATCGGTCTGTTCTATCTGACCATCGAGAAGCCAGAGCACGCCTGCCCTGGCTACCCGACCATGGAGATTCGCCGCGAGAAGGGGACGACATGGGAAAAGACGCTGCTCAACCCGGGCCGTCCGTTCAATCTGCGCCTCGCTGCAGAAATCAAGAAGGGTCAGACCACGGTTCTCGACGTCGGAACGATTCTCGACACCAAGGAAGTGGTCGAAAAGATCGAGAAGTGCGATGTCGATACGATCATGGTCTACAATGCGCCGGTGTTCTTCAGCACCGCCGAAGCCATGAACGCGGCTTCGACCTGCCATGACAGCCAGTTCAACCTTCAGTATCCGATCTATATCCATCGCGGCGCATTCCCGGCCGAAAAGATCGATCCCGTGCTCGCGAAGTCCGAAGGAAAGCAGAATAATTACCTCCGCACCACGATCGGCCGTGTCATCTTCAACGATGCCCTGCCGAAACTGTTCCAGTTCCAGAACGTCCAGGTCAAGAAGGAAACAGTCAGCAACCTGATCAAGCGCCTGTTCATCGAGTATCCGCTCGATGTCGTCGGCGTGACCCTCGATCAGTTGAAGGCCCTCGGCTTCAAATACGCCACCTGGTCCGGTCTGACCATCTCGATCGTCGACATGGTCAACCCGCCGAAGAAAAAGGAAATTCTCGACCAGGCCGACAAGAAGGCCGAGAAGGTTCGCGAACGCTTCGACCGGGGCGAGATCAGCCGCGACGAACGCAAGCAGGCCGAAGTCAACATCTGGACGAAAGCCACGGAAGACGTTTCCGACGATCTGCTCCAGACGTTCGAATCGACCGCCAACATCGGCGAGTTCAACCCCGTCTACATGATGGCGTTCTCCGGAGCCCGCGGCAACATGCAGCAGATCCGTCAGCTGGCCGCCATGCGCGGCCTTATGTCGAATCCGCGCGGCGACATTCTTGCCTTCCCGATCAAATCGAACTTCCGCGAAGGCCTGAACCAGTCCGAATACTTCATCTCGACATACGGCGCCCGCAAGGGTCTGGTCGATACGGCTCTCCGCACCGCCGACTCGGGATACCTCACCCGCCGTCTCGTCGATGTCGCTCAGGACGTCGTCATCACGATTCTCGACTGCCGCACCTCGCACGGCGTCGACATCGGGCCGATCCGGCAGACCCGCACGTCGAACAACATCATGGTCGACGACATCATGGTGCCGATCCGCTATCGCCTTGCCGGCCGCGTGCTGGCCAAGCCGATCTGCCATCCGGTCACGAACGAGGTCATCAGCTTCGAGCTCGCCGGCGAGCGTGTCAAGCTCGAGGGCGGCCTCTATTGCACCGACGAGATCGCGGCCGAAATCGAAAACCATGTCGAGTATCTCGTCCCGCTTTCGAAGATCAAGCCCGGCATGATCGTTGCCGACCAGGTCATCGATCCGAAGACGACCCGCATCATCCTGCGGCCCGATCGCCCGATCACCGAGTATGTCCTGCGGCGCGTCGAGGATGCCGGCATCACCGAACTGAAGGTCCGCGCGACCATGACGATCCGCTCGCCGCTCACCTGTCGCGCGAAGAGCGGCATCTGCCAGGCATGCTACGGCGCCGACCTTGCGACCGGTCGCCTGGTCGATGTCGGCGAAGCCGTCGGCATCATCGCGGCCCAGTCGATCGGCGAACCCGGCACGCAGCTCACGATGCGCACCTTCCACCTTGGCGGCGTCGCTCTTGCACAGCGCTCCTACGTCAAGTCGCGCACCGCCGGCACAGCCAGGTTCGATACCCTCCGCCTGGCCAAGGTTTCCGATCGCACCAAGTTCGAGATTGGCTCCGGCACAGAGACCTTCGACAAGACCGAGTTCGGAAGCAATATCCGCACGGTCGTCGTCGGCGGCCACCTCACGATCGAAGGGAAGGGCGGCCGCAAAGATCGGCTGCAGATCCCGATCGGCGCCGAGATGCGCATCGAGAACGGCGACAAGGTCACGGCCGGAAAGCCTGTCGCCGAATACAATCCGAACAACTTCGTATCCGGGTACACCGGCGAAGTCATCTTCGAGGACGTCGAAGTCAAGGACGGCATGGTCGTGTCCGAGAACGCCGTCATCCGCATCCTGACCCAGGAGTTCGACCAGGAGCGCAAGGACTTCATCATCGAGGACTACAAGATCCCGCAGGGCTCGACCCTCAAGGTCGAAGACAACGAGATCATCCACGCCGGAAACGTGCTGGCCGAGCGCTCCGCCGAACAGCACGCCGCCATCGCTCGCATCGAAGGTGTTGCCCGCTACGACAACATCCGCGTGAAGAACAAGCAGGTCATCAACGACAACGGCATGATCTTCATCTATCCCGATGATGTGAAGAAGGGCGACATCAAGGAATATCCGCTTCCGAAGGGTGTCAAGGAAACGAAGAGCCCGAAGGATGTGACGGAGAAGTCCGGCGGCATGATCCTGAACGTGAAGAACGGTGATAACGTGATGCCGGGCGAGCGTCTGCTCTCCGTCGTCTCCGAACTCGACGGCATCTGCGCGATCAGCAACAACGGGACCCAGATCAAGATCTCGCGCGACGTGGTCGAGGAGTACGAGTTCAAGGGCGAGATGGCCGCGGCCATCGACGAGAAAAACAAGAGCCTCAGCCTGATCGCCCCGATCTCGGGCGTCGTGCGCGTGATCAACGAGAAGAGCGCCGCCAACAAGACGCTCGACCGCAAGCGCGTCATCGTCAAGAACGAAGTCGAGTATCTCGTTCCTCGCGGCGTCATCCTCCGCCCGAAAGAGAATTGCAAGATTCCGAACGGCCAGGATGTCAACGAGGGCGCCGAACTCACCACCAAGCTCGTCGTCCAGGCTGAAATCGACGGCGTCGTGGACATCCGCCAGGTCAGTGGCGAGCGCCGCGTGAACCTGATCAGCGACGACCTGTCGCTGCTCAAATCGGCGACACTGGCCCGCGAACTGCTCAACCGCGACACCAACGTGGTTCTCGCCGCTGCCGGCACGGAGATCGACGAGGACCTGATGGGCATCATCGACGACAACCGCGACGGCATCCGCGAAGTGTACATCACCTCCGGCGAGCAGGAAGCGATCATCCTGAAGGGCGAAGAGCAGACCCTGACCTACCCGGTCCCTGAAGGCGGCAACATCGTCGTCGAGCACGGCCAGCCGATCAAGGCGGGCGACAAGCTGATCACCGACATCGAACCGATCGTCAGCGAGATCACCGGCAAGGTGAACTACATCTACGGATATAACAAGGTCATCTGCGAGGAGATCATCGAGAAGATCCTGGTATATTCGGGTGTCGAGTTCAGTTTCCCGGCCACGCTCAACCTGAAGTTCCCGCGCACCGTCGTGAAGGACGGCGAGCTGACGATCGTTCCGATCCCGTTCGAGAGCTACGAATCGCTTTCCGCCGAGGAAACCGGCGGCGGCGAAGGCATTCGGATCCGCCAGCGCGTGCCGCGCGAGAAGAATTACAAGATCACCAAGGAGATGGCGAGCGCCATGTCCGTTCTCGTGAAGGACGGCGACAAGATTCGCGAAGGCCAGACACTCGCCGCGATGACCGCGACGAACAAGGGCGTCGCGATGCTCGAACGCAAGGTCTCCAAGGAAGGCAAGTCCAAGAGCACGATCGAGCGCATCATCGTCCAGCCCGGCGAAGCACACCAGATCCTCGAAAGCGCCGAACTGCGCATCGAGGACGGCGACAAGGTCAAGAGGGGCGAGATCCTGGCCAAGTGGGGTCTGGCCCTCCGGAAAACGACGGACATCATCCAGGGTCTGCCGCGCGTTGCCGAGCTGTTTGAAGTGCGGCGCCCGAAGAAGGAAGCCGTTCTCTCCGAAGAGTCTGGCGTGGTCAACATCACCGGCAACTCGATCACCATCAAGGATCCGATCACCGGCGTCGAGAAGCCCGTCCGCGTCCAGCACGGCGTCACTGGGCTGGTCGTTCACGACGGCGAGTATATCGAAGCCGGCGACTCGATGACCGAAGGCAAGGTGTTCCCGAAGAAGCTGGTCAAGGTGGTCGGACTGCCCGTCGTTCGCCGCTACCTGATGGACGAGATCCAACGCGTGTACCGCGACCAGGGCGTCAGCATCAACGACAAGCACATCGAGATCATCGTGCGCCAGATGCTCCGCAAGGTCGTCGTCACCGATCCGGGCGACTCCGAGTATCTGCCGAACGAAACGATCCACGTGAAGGTGTTCGAAGAGCTGGTTCACACCATGAACCAGGCCAAGAAGCGGCCGCCGATGGGATACCCGATGATCCAGGGCATCACGAAGGCCTCGCTGACGACGGACAGCTTCATCTCCGCCGCGTCGTTCCAGGAAACGACCCGCGTTCTGACCAAGGCCGCCATCAAGTCGAAGGTCGACTGCCTGCGCGGCCTGAAGGAGAACCTGATCATCGGCAAGCTGATCCCGGCCGGTACAGGCATCTCCGCGTTCAAGAACATCACCTTCAAGAATCTCCCGGTCGAGATCGAGAAGGCCGAGACGGCACCCGAGGAGATGTTCGGCGAAGAGGGCCTCGAGCAGCTCGAACAGGATCTGTTCCTCCAGAAGCCCGAGGCGGAAGAGTCGAGAGACGAAAGCTGATCCCGGCATGATTCCAAGCGGCGGGTTCGCGTTCTGGCGGACCCGCCGCTTCGCTTCCGGGGTACGGATTTCGGGTACCGGGCAAAACACTGATCAACTCTGAAACGGCGGGATGGAGGGGGCCTGCGAAAGGCCCGAGATGAACGGGAACGAGAAAAAGAGCATTGACATGCCGTTTGAGGTGTGATAATATCAGCACTTACCTCCATCATTAGTGGAGAAATCATCGGTTTCTCGGGTAAAAACTGGGAAATACTCTAGAAGGAAGGTGTTCATCGTGCCGACCATCAACCAACTCATCCGGAAGGCGCGGCAGGCTGTGCGTTACAAGTCATCGTCGCCGGCCCTGTCCTGTTGTCCGCAGCGGCGCGGCGTCTGCACCGTCGTCAAGACCACGACGCCCAAGAAGCCGAACTCCGCTCTGCGCAAAATCGCCCGCGTCCGCCTCACCAACAAGGTGGAAGTGACGGCGTACATCCCCGGTATCGGTCACAATCTGCAGGAGCACTCCGTTGTGATGATTCGCGGCGGCCGCGTCAAGGATCTCCCCGGCGTGCGCTTCCACATCATTCGCGGAACTCTCGACTGCGCCGGTGTTGCAAATCGCAAGCAGGCTCGTTCGAAATACGGCGCCAAGCGGCCCAAGAAGTAAGGAGAACAGAAGATGCCTCGTCGAGGACATGTTGTCAAGCGTGATCTGACGCCTGATTCCGTCTACAACTCCAAGCTCGTTACCCGCTTCATCAACAATCTGATGGAGCGCGGGAAGCGCAGCATCGCCACCCGCATTTTCTACACCGCCGTCGAGAAGCTGTCTAAGGCGAACAACAACGAGAATCCTCTCGAGCTGTTCAAGAAGACCATCGACATGGCCAAACCGATCGTCGAAGTCCGCAGCAAGCGCATCGGCGGCGCCAACTACCAGGTGCCGGTCGAAGTGAAGCAGGACCGCGCGATCGCTCTCGCTTTCCGCTGGATCCTCGGCTTCAGCCGGGCCCGCAAGGAAAAGTCGATGGCCGACCGTCTGGCCGGCGAGTTCGTCGAAATCGTCAAAAATACCGGCGCTACTATGAAGAAGCGCGATGAAGTTCACCGCATGGCCGAAGCCAACAAGGCTTTTGCGCATTATCGCGTGTGAACCGTGTCTGGTAAAGCCGCTGCTCCGGCTGAAGGAAATCCATCATGACCGCCCGTGAATCAATGAAAAAGGTGCGCAACATCGGCATCATAGCACATATCGATGCCGGCAAGACGACCACGTCCGAACGCATTCTCTACTACACGGGTCGGAGCTACAAGCTGGGCGAAGTCCATGAAGGCACAGCCACCATGGACTGGATGGTCCAGGAGCAGGAGCGCGGCATTACCATCACGAGCGCCGCCACGAAGTGCCATTGGCAGGATTGTGACATCAACATCATAGACACACCCGGGCACGTGGATTTCACCGCCGAAGTTGAGCGGTCGCTGCGTGTCCTGGACGGCGGTGTCGTGGTGTTCTGCGCCGTCGGAGGCGTACAGCCGCAGTCCGAAACCGTCTGGCGGCAGGCCAATAAATACGGTGTTCCCCGCATCGCTTTCGTCAACAAGATGGATCGGGTCGGCGCCAACTTCGCCAAGGTCGTGAAACAGATCAAGGAACGGTTGATGGCCCGCCCTGTGCCGATCGTTATTCCGATCGGTGCAGAGGCCAAGTTTATCGGTCACGTCGATCTGGTCACGATGGAAGCCCATGTGTGGCCCGAGGACCCTGAAAACAAGGGAACGGAGTTCGAGATTCAGCCGATCCCGGAGAGTCTGAAACACCAGGCCGAAGAGGCTCGTGGGTACCTTCTCGAGTGTCTTTCGACCTACAACGACGAGATTCTCGAGAAGTATCTCGAGGACCAGCCGATAGACCCGGCCATCGTCAAGGCGACGCTTCGCGAAGCCACGATCAAGGGTAAGCTGTTCCCCGTCATCTGCGGCTCGGCGTTCAAGAACAAGGGCGTTCAGGCCCTTCTCGACGCCGTCGTCGACTACCTGCCGTCTCCCCTCGACATTCCGGCCGCTCGCGGCACCGACGCCAGAACCGGCGAAGAGATCGAAGTTCCGGCCGATCCCGAGGCCCCGTTCGCGGCTCTCGTGTTCAAGATCATGACTGACCCCCACATCGGCAAGCTGGTATATCTCCGGGTATATTCAGGCACGCTCGACGCAGGGACGCAGGTCATGAACGTTACGAGAAGCCAGAAAGACCGTATCGGCCGCCTGCTCCAGATGCACGCCAACCAGCGCCAGGACCTCGCGTCCGCGAAGGCCGGCGACATCGTCGCAGCGGTCGGCCTCAAACGGGTCGGCACCGGCGATACCATCGCCAGCGGCGACTTCCAGGTTCTGATGGAGTCGATCAAGTTCCCCGAAACCGTCATATCTGTCGCTATTGAACCGAAGACCCAGGCCGACCTTGCCAAGCTCGGAATGGTGCTCAACGCCCTCATGGAGGAAGACCCGACCTTCAAGGCGAAAATCGACCAGGATACTGGCCAGACGATCATCGCCGGAATGGGAGAACTTCACCTCGAGATCATCGTCGATCGCATCATCCGCGAGTTCAAGGTCCAGGCGAGCATCGGCAGGCCGCAGGTCGCATACAAGGAGGGCATCCGCCGATCCGCGAAGGGCGAATGTCGGTACGTCAAACAGACGGGCGGTCGCGGCCAGTATGGTCATGTCGTCCTGACTATCGAGCCGATTGAGCGCGGTAAGGGCTTCGAGTTCATCAACGCGACGGTCGGCGGCGTGATTCCCCGCGAATACATCAAGGGCGTCGAACAGGGCGTCAAGGATGCGCTGGCGGACGGCGTGATCGCCGGCTTCCCGATGGTCGATGTGAAGGCGACGCTGCTCGACGGTTCGTATCACGCGGTCGACAGCTCGGATCTCGCGTTCCGCAATGCCGCGTTCGAGGCCACGAAGGATGCGCTCGTCAAGGCTTCACCGGTGCTTCTCGAGCCGTTCATGAAGGTGGAGATCGAGACGCCCGACCAGTATATGGGCGATATCATCGGCAATATCAACGCTCGTCGCGGCAAGGTCCTGAATGTCGAGATGCGAGAAGATGTTCGTGTCATCGATTGCCAGACCCCCCTGTCGGACATGTTCGGATACTCGACGCAGCTTCGGTCGCTCTCACAAGGCCGCGCGACGTTCACGATGGAAATCTCCCATTACGATCTGGTCCCCGACTCGGTCGCCGAGAAAATTCTCGGAATGACCGGGCGACGGCTTCAGCCCCAACAACTGGCGGCAGGTTGATTTTTCTGGTATACTGAAACTTCTTACCCACGGTTTAATGATGGAAAAATATCCAAGGAGGATATCACGATATGGCCAAACAGAAGATGCGGCTGTCCCTGAAGGCGTTCGATCATCGCCTGCTGGACCAGTCGGTCGCAAGGATCTGCGACACGGTTCGCCGCACCGGGACCCGGATCTCCGGCCCCATCCCGATGCCCACCGAAATCCGTAAGTATACGGTCCTGCGGTCGCCCTTCGTCAACAAGGATTCGCGCGAGCAGTTCGAAATGCGCATTCACAAGCGCAATATCGACCTGTATAGTCCGTCCTCCCAGACGGTCGATTCTCTGATGAACATGGACCTGCCCTCGGGCGTCAACATCGAGATCAAGATGCTGTAATTCCTGAGGAAAAGGAGGAAAGCAATGGGCGTCAAGGCAATATTGGGAACCAAACTGGGTATGACCCAAATTTTCACGGATAATGGTGATGTCGTGCCAGTGACCGTCATCAGTGCCGGTCCCTGCACCGTCATCCGCAAGGGTGAGAAGAACGTTCAGGTCGGTTACCGCGAGATCCGCAAGGAAGCCGTGGCCCGCCTGCTGAACAAACCTCTCCGGGGTATGTTCGAAAAGGCCGAGGTCAAACCGTTCCGGTTCGTCCGCAGCCTGCCTGCCGACGAGATCGAAGCCATCATGCCGAACACCGAGATCAACGTTTCGATGTTCAAGGAAGGCGAGACGGTTCACGTTACCGGCACCAGCAAGGGCAAGGGTTTTTCCGGCGCGATGGAGCGCCACAACTTCAATGGACAGCCGATCACCCACGGCGCATCGGATCGCTCCCGCGCCACCGGTTCGACCGGTTCGGGCCAGGAAGCCAGCCGCACCTGGAAGGGAAAGAAGCTTCCCGGTCAGATGGGCAACGTCCGCCGCACCGTCAAGGACCTCAAGATCGTCAAGGTCGACGAGCAGAAGAATCTGCTACTGGTGAAGGGCTCGATCCCGGGCGCCAGCAACGGCCTCGTCATCATCCGGCGCGCGCAGTAACGGAGGACATCATGGAAGCCAAATTGTATAACATGCAGGGGACGTCGGCGGGCTCCGTCACGCTGAGCGATGCCGTGTTCGCCAACAAGTCGCATCCCCAGACCATCAACGACGTCGTGAAGGCCCAGCTCAACAACGAGCGCCAGGGAACCACGAACACGAAGACCCGCAGCGAAGTCAGCGGCGGCGGTCGCAAGCCGTGGCGCCAGAAGGGCACCGCCCGCGCCCGCGTGGGCAGCACCCGCTCTCCGCTGTGGCCTGGCGGCGGCTGCACGTTCGGCCCCCGGCCGCACGCGTTCGACATCCGCCCGACTCGCAAGACCGTTGATCGCGCTCTCTGCGGCGTTCTCACCGAGCTGGCCGCGAATGACCGCGTCCGGATCGTGAAGGGCCTGACGTTCGACAGCGGCAAGACCGCCGACGTCGTGAAGTTCATGGAGAGCCACAAGATCGAGAACACGCTGCTCGTCGTCGCCGAGATGACGGAAGCCACCCGCCGCGCCGTGCGCAACATGAAGAACGTGAAGGCCGTCACGCCGCTGCAGGTGAACGTGGTCGATCTGCTCAAATACGGCCATGTCGCGATCAGCGACGCGGCCCTCAAGACCCTCGAGGAGGCGCTGAACAAATGAAGACCCCGCAGGACATCATTTTGCAGCCCATCGTCTCTGAGAAGAGCTACGAACGCATGGGTGAGAAGATTTACCAGTTCCGCGTCGCCAAGACCGCCAACAAGCACCAGATCAAGGACGCTATCGAAGTCCTGTTCAAGGTGCGCGTCGAGAAGGTGAACACCGTGAACGTGCATCCGAAGGCGAAGCGCCGCGGCATGAGCACCGGCTTCACCTCCTCCTGGAAGAAGGCCGTCGTCACGCTGAATCCGGCTGATTCGATCGCCTTCTTCGAAGGAATCGCCTGACGGCGGACGAGTAAGAGGAGCCAACAATGAGCATCAAGACATATCGCCCGATGACCCCGTCCCGCCGCGTCATGGAAGGCTACGGGTTCGAGGAAATCACCACTGACAAACCCTACAAGCCCCTCACCGAGAGGCTCGAGAAAGCGGCCGGCCGCAACCATCACGGTCACGTGACGCAGCGACATCGCGGCGGCGGCAGCAAGCGGTTCTACCGCATCATCGACTTCAAGCGGACCAAGGACGGGATCCCCGGCCGGGTCGAGACGATCGAATACGATCCGAACCGCACCGCCCGCATCGCGCTGATCAGCTACAAGGACGGCGAGAAGTGCTATATCATCGCCCCCGAGGGCCTCAAGGTCGGCCAGATCATCGAGAACGGCAAGCACTCGGACATCGTTCTGGGCAACTGCCTGCAACTGAAGGACATCCCCCTCGGTTCGACCCTTCACCACATTGAGATGAAGCCTGGCAAGGGCGCCCAGATCGCCCGCTCGGCCGGCGCCCACTGCCAGCTGGCCGGCAAGGAAGGCGGTTTCGCCCAGATCATCATGCCCTCCGGTGAAATGCGCAAGATCCCGCTCGAGTGCCGCGCCGTTGTCGGAACCGTCGGCAACCAGGATCACATGAACATCAGCATGGGAAAAGCCGGCCGTAACCGCTGGAAGGGCTGGCGCCCGTTCGTCCGCGGCGCGGTCATGAACCCCTGCGATCACCCGCACGGCGGCGGTGAAGGCAAGAACAGCCGCGGTCGCGTTCCGGTGTCCCTGTGGGGCCAGCCCGCAAAGGGCATGAAGACCCGCAAGCGCAAGAACGCCTCCAACAAGTACATCATCTCTCGCCGGAAGAAATAAGGGAGAACGACCATGAGCAAGAAGCCCCCGTTTGTTGAAGAACGCCTGATGAAGCGCATCGAGACCATGAACCGCGCCAACGAGAAGCGGCAGATCCGGACCTGGTCGCGCTCCTCCACCATCTACCCGACCATGGTCGGACACACGATCGCGGTTCACAACGGCCGCAAGCACGTTCCGGTGTTCATCACCGAGAACATGGTCGGCCACAAGCTCGGCGAATTCGCCGCCACCAGGACATTCAAGAGTCACTCGTCCGGCGAAAAGGCTGCGGCCCCGAAGTAATCGAAGGAGATCCACAGACATGTTGCGAATTGTTGGAGTCACGATTCCAGATAACGTTGACGTCTTCAACGGCATGCGCATGATCAAGGGGCTGGAAACCAAGAACAGCCACGCCAAGATCGAGCGCATTCTGACCCAGGCCGGCCTCTACAGCAAGAAGCAGGAGATCACGCATCCCCACGGCAAGGACAAAGACGCCAAGATCCGCTACGTCAAGGAATACCCGCTGGTCGGGAAGCTGACCTGGGCCGAGAAGAAGCGGCTGATCGACCTCGTCGACATTCCCCGCGCCCGCATCAGCAACGTACGCATCAGCCCGCGCAAGCTCCGGTTGATCGCCGACGAGATCCGCGGCAAGAGCGTGGACGAAGCGCTCGGCATCCTGAGCTTCATGCCCAAGAGCGGCGCCCCGATCCTCAAGAAGCTGCTCGAGTCCGCCATCGCGAACGCGAGCAACAACCACGAGCTGAAGGCCGACAGCCTGTTCGTCGCTAAGGTGCTCGTCGACGGCGGCCCCACCATGCGCCGCTTCATGGCCCGCGCCCGCGGCCGCGCCTGCCGCATCCGCAAGCGGACGGCCCATGCCGTCATCGTCCTTCGCGAGAAGGTCCAGATGAGCAAGATCATCAAGGCTACGCAAACCGCCGCCACCAAGGAAGCCAAGGCTGAAGCCGGCGAAAAGAAGGCGAAATCGACCAAGTCGGCCGGAACCAAGACCGCCGCCAAGGCCAAGACTCCGAAGACCCCGAAGGCCCAGGGAGGAAACTGACAATGGGACAGAAAATCAATCCTATCAGCATCCGGCTCGGCATCACCCGCACCTGGGACTCCAGGTGGTTCGCCAAGCGCAGTGATTACGCGAACTTCCTCCACGAGGATGTGAAGATCCGCAACTTCATCGACAAGAAGCAGTTTCCCCGCGAGGGCATCGGCCGCATCGAGATCGAGCGCAAGTCGAACACCAAGGTGAAGGTCACGATCTTCACCGCCAAGCCCGGCGTCATCATCGGCCGCGGCGGCGAGCGCGTCGAGATCCTGAAGAAGGAACTCGAGAAGCTCACCAACAAGTCGGTGTTCCTGGCGATCCAGGAGATCAAGCATCCTGACAGCGAAGCCAAGCTCATCGCCGAGAACGTTGCGATGCAACTCGAAAAGCGCATTTCGCATCGCCGCGCGATGCGCCAGGTCATCGGCCGCTGCCTGCGCTCCGGCGCGGAAGGCATCAAGATCACCTGCTCGGGCCGCCTCGGCGGCGCTGAAATCAGCCGCGTGGAATGGGTTCGCGAAGGCCGCGTGCCTCTGCACACTCTGCGTGCCGACATCGATTACGCCACCGAAACCGCCATCACCACCTTCGGGTGCGTGGGCGTCAAGGTGTGGGTGTTCAAGGGCGAGAAGCTTGGCCGGACCGCTCCGGTCGAAGCCGCACCGGCCCGCGAGAACACGTTCTGAGTCGACGAAGGAGCTGAAGAACCATGTTGATCCCGGCTCGTACGAAATACCGCAAGCAACAGCGCGGCCGCATGTGCGGCATGAGCAAGGGCGGAAGCTATCTGGCGTTCGGCACGTTCGGCCTTCAGGCCCTGGAGTGCTGCTGGATGACCGCCGCCCAGATCGAAGCGGCCCGTAAGGTCATCACCCGCACCGTCAAGCGCGCGGGCAAGATGTGGATCCGCGTGTTCCCCGACAAGCCGGTTTCGAAGAAACCCCTCGAAACCCGCATGGGCAAGGGAAAAGGCGCCCCCGAGTTCTGGGTCGCCGTCGTGAAGCCCGGCCGCATTCTGTTCGAGCTCGAAGGCGTTCCCGCGAACATCGCCATCGAATCTCTGTCCCAGGCCGGCCACAAGCTGCCGATCCGCACGCACGTCGTGTCCAACCAGTAAGTAAGTGAAAAGGTGATACGCCATGAAGAATCGTGAAGATTTCACCCAGCTCAGCGAGCACGAACTCGAGGAAAAGTACCGCCACTTCAAGGAAGAACTGTTCAACCTGCGCTTCCAGGTCGTGACCGGTCAGCTGGCCAATCCGTCAAGAATCAAGCTCGTCCGCCGCAACATCGCCCGCGTGCAGACCTTCATCAATAAGCTCCGCACCGATGCGATCAAGAAGCAGCTGGCCGACGAGTATCAGGCGATGCTCCAGAAGAAGGGCATCGATTCGCGCGCCCACACGCTCGCCGATAAGATCGCCATGCTCAAGCAGACCCTGTCGGGCAAGGCGAATCAGGTGAAGCGCGAGATCCGCGCCGATGTCGACCAGAAGGTTAGCGAGCTTCTCAAGACGATCCGCAATAAGCTTTCCGAGCGCATCAAGACCAGCCGCGGGGCGAAAGACGAAGCCGCGTTGCGCGCTTCCAACCAGCGCCTCCGGAACGAGAACTTCCAGATCAGGAAGAAGTTCCTTGACAAACTCGTCTCCATGGGGTTAAATGAAGCTTCTCAAATCGCCTCTCTCAAGGAAACCAAGCGCACGAAGCTGAACGAACTCGAGCGGATCCAGGCTCTACAGCGCGAGCTGAACGCCGGCCGGCTGCCGTTCTAATAGCAGGAGGGTACAATGGAAAACAACAAGTCACACCGCCGGAGCCGCGTAGGTCGCGTCGTCGCGGGACACACCGCGAAGACCGTGAAAGTACGGATCGAGGGCATGGTTCAGCATCCCCGGTACAAAAAGTACATCAAGCGCAGCACCACCTTCCTCGCCCACGACGAGGAAAGCATTTGTAAAGTAGGCGATATGGTTCGTGTCGAAGAGTGCCGGCCGGTCAGCAAGACCAAGCACTGGATCGTCCGCGAGGTGATCGCCCACGGTCAGGCCGCTGATGTCGAGGAAGCCAAGGAGAGTGGAGAATGATTTGCGCAGAATCAAGACTTCGTGTTGCTGACAACACGGGTGCCAAGGAACTCCTGTGCATCCGCGTCATGGGCGGCTCGACGAGAACTTTCGGGAGCCTGGGCGACATCATCATCGCCTCGGTGAAGGACGCTCTTCCCGACGGTACCGTGAAGAAGAAGGAAGTCGTGCGCGCGGTCGTCGTTCGCACGAAAAAAGAGTACAGGCGCGCCGATGGCAGCTACATCCGGTTCGATGACAACGCGGCCGTCATTATCGCCAACGACAACAACCCCAAGGGCACCCGCATTTTCGGGCCGGTCGCTCGTGAACTTCGCGAGAAGCAGTTCATGAAGATCGTCTCGCTCGCCCCTGAGGTCATCTGAGCGCGGAGGACGGACATATCATGTTGAAGACTGTCAAGGCAAAGCGCGCGGTCGAGAAGCCGCACATCAAGAAGGATGACACGGTCGTCATTCTGACCGGCGACGATGCCGGCAAGAAGGGCCGCGTCCTGCAGGTCAATCCGTCGAAGGGCCAAGCGTATGTCGAGGGCGTGAACTACACGAAACGGCATCAGAAGCCCAGCAAGAAGATCGGCAAGGGCGGCATCATCCAGAAAGAAGGACCTGTCACTTTGTCCCGCGTCGGGCTCGTCTGCTCGAAGTGCAACAAGGTCACCCGGGCCACCATCGTGGTTCAGAACGGCGAGACTTCCCGCATCTGCAAGCTCTGCAACGAGCCCATCGGCCGCAAGTAAGTCGCGTCTTTGAAAATATAGTCACACAAAGGAGTTGTTCGGCATGGCAAAGACCAGTTCAGGTGCCCCCGCTTCGGGGACCAAGTCGATTCCAAGGCTGAAAGAGAAGTATCTGAAGGAAGTTGCTCCGAAGCTTCTGGAGCAGCACAAGAATCCGATGGCCGTACCGCGGATCACCAAGGTAGTTCTCAACATGGGCGTCGGAGCCGCCACCCAGAACGGCAAGCTTCTGGATGCTGCCGTGGCGGAGTTGACCCAGATTGCAGGCCAGAAACCCGTCGTCACCCGCGCGCGCAAGTCGATCTCGAACTTCAAGCTGCGCGAGGGCGTGCCGATCGGATGCTGCGTAACGCTGCGCGGCGATCGCGCGTTCTATTTCCTCGACAAGCTGTTCACCATCGTCACCCCCCGCATCCGCGACTTCCGCGGACTGTCGCCGAAGGCGTTTGACGGCCGCGGCAACTACAGCATGGGGCTGCAGGAGCAGCTGGTTTTCCCTGAGATCAAGTACGACTCCGTCGAGAAGGTCCAGGGCATGAACATCACGATCGTCACATCCGCCCGCACCGACGGCGACGCCAGAGAGCTTCTCACTCTGCTGGGCATGCCGTTCCGCAAGGCACAGAAGAGCTGAGGAGTTAGGAGTTCCATATGGCGAAGACCTCGTTGGTCCAGAAATGGATGAGAGAACCGAAGTTTTCCACGCGTCACTACAATCGCTGCCACATCTGCGGCCGCCCGCGCGGCTACATGCGTGATTTCCAGATGTGCCGCATCTGCTTCCGGGTCCTGGCTTCCAAGGGTCAGATTCCGGGCATTACGAAATCCAGTTGGTAAGGAGACGGAATCATGAGCATGACTGATCCTATCGGCGACATGCTGACCCGCATCCGGAACGCCAATGTCGTGAAGCAGGAAAGCGTCGAGATGCCTTCTTCCAAGATGAAGATCGAGATCGCGAAGCTGCTCAAGCGCGAAGGCTACATCCGGGACTTCAGGTATTACAAGTTCCAGAACAAGTTCAATCTGAAGATCTTCCTCAAGTTCGGCGAAAAGCAGGCCCGCATTCTGCAGGGCGTGCGCCGCGTTTCCAAGCCCGGCCGCCGGATCTACTCGCCTGTCGCCACCGTCCCGAAGGTTCTGGGCGGTCTCGGCGTCGCCATTCTTTCCACTTCCAAAGGCATCATGACCGACAAAGAAGCCCGCAAGCTCGGCGTCGGCGGCGAAGTCCTTTGCGAGGTCTGGTAAGCAGGAGGAAGACGAATGTCACGCATTGGCAAGAAACCCGTTATCATCCCGCAGGGCGTTGATGTCACCATCAACGGCCACGTGGTCACGGTCAAAGGCAAGCTGGGCACCCTCAAGCGCGAGTTGTGCCCGGAAGTCGCGATCGCGAAAGAGAAAGACCATCTGATCTGCTCGATTCCCGAGAACAGCGAAAAGGCCGTTCGCGCGAAGTTCGGGCTTGTCCGCAGCCTTCTCCAGAACATGGTGACCGGTTGTCACACCGGCTTCAACAAGGAGCTGGAGATCGTCGGCGTCGGCTACAAGGCGAAGTCCGAGGGTGCTCACAAGGTCACCCTGAACGTCGGGTATTCGCACTCGGTCGATTTCGAGTCTCCGAAGGAAGTCACCCTGAAGGTCGAAGGCCAGAACAAGATCGTCGTCTCCGGCCCCGACAAGGAGATCGTCGGACAGGTCGCCGCCGACATCCGGAACATCAGACCGCCCGAGCACTACAAGGGCACCGGCATCAAATACGCCGGCGAAGTCGTCCGGATCAAGGAAGGCAAGAAGCTCGCAGCGTAATGCCGCAGCATACTGAAGGAGTCAGGGAACGATGAGTAGCGTCAGCCACAAGACTGAAATGCGGGAACGGCGCCACAAGCGCAGCCGCTTTTACTTCTCCGGCACGGCGGAACGGCCTCGACTGGCCATTTTCCGCAGCATCAACCACATCTACGCGCAGATCATCGACGACGAGAAAGGCACGACCCTGGTCGCCGCCAGCTCGAACGAGAAGGAGATGCGCGAGAAGAAGGTAAACGGCGGGAACAAGACCGGCGCCAAGGCCGTCGGTGAGAAGATCGCCGAGCGCGCGAAGGCCAAGGGCATCACCGCCGTGGTTTTCGACAAGGGTGGATTCCGCTATCACGGTCGCGTGAAGGAACTGGCAGAGAGTGCCAGGGCGGGCGGCCTGAAGTTCTAAGGAGCAGATGAAATGACGATCAACACCCCCGCTAATCCTCGTGAGACCCGCGAACCCCGCGAGCGCCGCGACCGCGATCACCGCGGTCCCCGCCGCGACCGAGACCGCGAGCAGGTCGAGAACGAGTTCGTAGAAAAGATCATCGCTGTGAACCGCGTCAGCAAGACCGTCAAGGGCGGCCGGCATTTCGGCTTCTCGGTTCTTGTCTGCGTCGGTGACCAGAAGGGCCGCGTGGGCATCGCTCTGGGCAAGGCGAAAGCCGTTCCGGATGCCGTGCGCAAAGGCCTCGAGCAGGCGAAGAAGCACCTGATCAACGTGCCGCTCAACAAGGGCACGCTGACTCATCCCTACATCGGCAAGTTCGGTGCTTCCTCCGTCATCATGAAGCCCGCCGCCCCCGGAACCGGCGTCATCGCCGGCGGAGCCGTCCGCGCCATTGCCGAAGCTCTCGGCGTGAAGGACATGCTTTCCAAGCGCGTGGGTTCGAACAACCCGGTGAACGTCGCCAAGGCCGCGCTTCAGGCTCTCAAGTCGATGCGCAGCGTGCCGGATGTCGCGAAGATGCGCGGCGTCACCCCGACCCAGGTCATTCAGGGGTAAGGAGACAGCATCATGGCGAACAAGAACGTAACCGTCAAACTCATCAAGAGCCCCATCGGGGCAACCGTGCGCCAGAAAGCCACCATCAAGGCGCTTGGCCTTCGCCACGTCCAGCAGGAAGTCACTCTGCCCGCCAACGAGGCGGTTCTCGGAATGATCACTGCGATGCAGCGCTGGCTTGAAGTAAAGTAAGGAGAGATCGTCACCATGTTGAGTCTCGCCAATCTGAAAAAAGCAGCTGGTTCGACCCACAAACGCAAGCGCATCGGTCGCGGCAAGGGTTCGGGCCACGGTAATGAATCCACCCGCGGCGGCAAGGGCCAGACCGCCCGCTCGGGCAAACCGCATCCGTACGCCGGATTCGAAGGCGGCCAGATGCGTCTCACCCGCCTTCTGCCCAAGCGCGGTTTCAACAGCCCGCACCGCGTGGTCTTCTCGGTCGTGAACCTCGCCTCCCTCGACATCTTCGAGGCCGGGACGAAGGTCACCCCCGAGCTGCTGTGCGACAAGGGCCTCGTGAAGAACCTGACGGCCCCCGTCAAGATCCTTGCCCGTGGTGAGATCACCAAGTCGCTCACCGTCCAGGCTCACCAGTTCTCCGAATCCGCCAAGGCCAAGATCGAGAAGGCCGGTGGCAAGGCCGAGGTGATCTGAACGTGTTCCAGAGCCTAGCAAACTCGATGAAGATTCCGGAACTCCGGAATCGCATCCTTTTCACTCTCGGCATGATCGTGGTGTTCCGGATCGGGACGCACATCCCGACTCCCGGCATCGATGCGAAGCTGCTCACCCAGAATCTTCCGACGTCTGAGCTGATGAGCTTCCTGAACATGTTCTCCGGCGGTGCTCTGCGCCGGTTCTCCGTGTTCGCCCTGGGTATCGCGCCCTACATCAACGCCTCGATCATCATGCAGCTCCTGATCTACGTCATTCCGTATCTCGAGCACCTGGCCAAGGAAGAGGGCGAAGAGGGCCGTAAGCTGATCAGCCAGTATACGCGTTACGGCACGGTTTTGATAGGCGCTCTGCAGGCGTTCGGCATCAGCTTCATGCTGGAGCGGTACCAGGTCGTCTCAAATCCCGGCTTCGGGTTCAAGATTATGGCCGTGACGACGCTGACGGCCGGTACCGCCTTCATCATGTGGCTTGGCGAGCAGATGACGAGCCGTGGCATCGGGAACGGCATCTCGATCCTGATCACGGCCGGCATTCTCGCCTCGCTGCCCGAGGCCATCGTTCACCAGTTCGCCCTGTTCACCGGAAACGCCCATGACGTCGTGAAGATGATTTTCCTGCTGATCATCATCGTTTCGGTCATCATGGCGATCGTCACGGTCCAGGACGGCGTCCGGAAGATCCCGGTCCAGTATGCGAAGCGCGTCGTCGGCCGCCGCGTCTACGGCGGGCAGAACACCTTCATCCCGCTGCGCGTCATCCAGGCCGGCGTCATTCCGGTCATCTTCGCGAGCTCGATCCTGCTGTTCCCCTCGATGATCGCGAACTGGGTGCAGAGTCTCGACTCGATGCAGGAGATCGTGAAGAATCCGATCGTGTTCTGGTTGTTGAATATTTTCAACTATAACAGTTACAGCTACCTCGTGATCTACGCGGCGCTGATCCTGTTCTTCACCTACTTCTACACCGCGATCACCTTCAACGTCCAGGATCTCTCGGACAACATGAAGAAATACGGCGGCTTCATTCCCGGCATCCGCGCTGGCCGGCCGACCGTCGATTATCTCGAAAAGACCCTGTCCCGCATCACGCTGGCGGGCGGTATCTTCCTCGCGATCATTGCCGTGATCCCGAACATCCTGATCAAGGTCATGAACGTCCAGTTCTACTTCGGCGGAACCGCGCTGCTGATCGTTGTCGGCGTCGCGATGGACACCATGCGCCAGCTCGAATCGCACCTCGTCACCCGACACTACGAGGGCTTCATGAAGAAGCGGGGCCTGCGGTGAGCAAGCGGCTGAACCTGATCTTCCTGGGGCCTCCGGGCGCCGGGAAGGGCACGCAGGCGAAGATGATGGTTGACACCTACGGTGTTCCGCAGGTGTCAACCGGCGACATGCTCCGCGCGGCGATCGCGAGCGGATCCGAACTCGGAAAGAAAGTGCAGTCGTTCGTGACATCGGGCGGCCTCGTTCCCGACGAGCTCGTCCTTTCGGTGCTGCTCAAGCGCATCGAGGACGCGGACTGTGCGAAGGGGTTCATCCTCGACGGGTTTCCGAGAACGGTCGGCCAGGCGCAGGAGCTCGACAAGGCCCTTGCAACGATCGGCGGCGTCACGGGCGTGATCGCCATCACCGTTCCCGACGAAGATCTCATCGAGCGTCTGACAGGGCGGCGTACCTGCAAGGGGTGCTCGGCCCCCTACCACGTGAAGTTCACGCCTTCGAAACGGGAAGGCGTCTGCGACAAGTGCGGCGGCGAGCTCATCCAGCGGAAGGATGACACGGTCGAGGTTATCTCGAACCGGCTGAAGGTCTATCACGACCAGACGTCGCCGCTGATCGAATACTACGGATCTCGCAAGCTCCTTCACAAAGTTGAAGGAAGCGGGAAAATCGAGATGATTTTTTCGAAGATTCGTGGTATAATTGACTCTCTCAAACAGCCTTGATTCCGCTGAAAACCCCTGCGGAACTCGGGGTGATGCAGGAGAACGGGGGCATCCTTGCCACCGTTCTCGAAGGTGTGAAACTACTGGTCAATCCCGGTGTTACCACCTATGAACTGGACCGATTCGCCGAAGATGCGATACGCAAGGCCGGCGCCGTTCCTGCGTTCAAGGGGTACCGCGGTTACCCGTCGACGTTGTGCTGCAGCGTCAACGAGCAGGTGGTACACGGATTTCCCTCGAAGAAGCGCAAGCTGCAGGACGGCGACATCATCAGCCTTGACATCGGATTGAAGCGCGGCGGGCTGTTTTCCGACATGGCGGTGACCCTGCCGGTCGGGAAGACGAGCGACGCCGTCACTCGATTCCTCGAGATCACGGAGAAGTCCCTGTGGGAGGGCATCAAGCAGGCCCGCCCCGGGAACAGGCTCGGCGACATCTCGAACGCCATCCAGTCGTATGTCGAGCATCGCGGTTTTTCCGTGGTGCGCGATTACGTCGGGCATGGCATCGGACATCGGCTCCATGAAGAACCGGCGCTCCCGAACTTCGGTCCTCCCCATGTCGGACCGCGGCTGGAAGTGGGGATGGTGCTGGCGATCGAACCCATGGTGAATATGGGCGCCTATGCGGTTCGAGTCCTGGACGACGGGTGGACCGTTGTGACCGCAGACGGAAGTCTTTCGGCTCACTTTGAACACTCGGTTGCGGTGACCAGCGATGGCCCCCGCGTGCTGACCAATCTGCCGGTCAGGTAATCTTGGAGGAAGTCATTGGAATGACCAAAGCGGATACCATTCAGGTCGGCGGGAAGGTGCTGGAGCCTCTTCCCAATGCCATGTTCAAAGTGGAGCTGGAGAACGGTCACGTCGTTCTGGCCCACATCTCCGGGAAGATGCGGATGCACTACATCCGTATTCTGCCGGGCGACAAGGTGACGGTGGAGCTGACGCCCTACGACCTGTCGCGCGGACGCATTGTATACCGGTTCAAATAAACTCCCCACGTCATCGTTTCGTACTGTTGCAGGAGGCAGTCATGAGAGTTCGGGCATCGGTTAAGAAAATTTGTGAAAAGTGCAAAATCATCAAGCGGCGCGGAATCATCCGCGTCATCTGCGAGAATCCCCGGCACAAGCAGCGCCAGGGTTGAGCTGACAGGAGGAAATCAGAATGGCTCGTATCGCCGGCGTTGATCTGCCCCGGGAAAAGCGCATCGAAGCAGCTCTTCCCTATATCTACGGAATCGGCCTGACCCGGTCCCGTGAGATTCTCAAGAAGACGAAGATCAGTCCTGACAAGCGCGTGAAGGATCTCACCGAAGAAGAGATCAGTCTCATCAAGCAGGCCATCGAACAGAACTACCGCGTCGAGGGCGACCTCCGCCGCGAAGTGTCGATGTCGATCAAGCGCCTGATGGATATTGGTTGCTATCGTGGCCTCCGCCACCGCAAGGGCCTTCCGGTCCGCGGTCAGCGCACCCACACCAATGCCCGCACGCGCAAGGGCCCCCGCCGGTCCATCGTCAAGAACAAGTAATCTTCATAGGATCCACAAGGAGCGTTAGCAGATATGGCTAAAACCGGACCCAAAGTAAAGTCCCGGGCCAAGCGGCGTGAGAAAAAGATCGTCGCCAAGGGCCAGGCGCACATCCAGTCGACTTTCAACAACACGATCATCTCGATCACCGATATGACCGGCAACGTGCTTGCCTGGTCGAGCGCGGGCGCGAACAATTTCCACGGCTCCCGCAAGTCAACTCCGTATGCGGCACAGGTCGCCTCCGAAGTGGTCGGACGCAAGGCCCTCGAATTCGGCATGCGCGAGATCGAAGTGTACGTCGCCGGCCCCGGCATGAGCCGCGAATCCGCCGTGCGCGCACTTCAGACTGTCGGACTGAACGTCACCCTCATCAAGGATGTCTCCGGCATTCCGCACAATGGCTGCCGCCCTCCGAAGCGGCGCCGCGTCTGAGAAGGAGAACGATATGGCTCGCTATTCAGGACCCAGTTGCCGCATTTGTCGCCGCGAAGGCGACGCGTTGTTCCTCAAGGGCGCCCGCTGCTTCACGGACAAATGTTCCATCAAGCGCCGCGCCAAGATTCCCGGCCAGCACGGTTCCGACCGCATGGGCAACAAGAAGCAGACCGGCTACGAGATCCAGCTGCGCGCGAAGCAGCGCGTCCGCAAGATGTACGGGATTCTCGAGCGCCAGTTCCAGAAGTATTACGAGATCGCCAGCCGCAAGTCGGGCAACACCGGCGTGAACCTGCTGCACGAGCTCGAAACCCGCCTGGACAACGTCGTGTTTCGCATGGGCTTCGGCATTTCCCGCGCCCAGGCCCGCATGTGGGTCACCCAGGGCCACTTCACGGTCAACAACCGCAGCGTGAACATCCCCAGCTACCAGCTGCGCCCCGGCGACGTCATCGCCCTTCGCGAGAACAGCTCGCTGCGCAAGACCATCAAGGACATCATGGAAGCCTCGATCAGCCGCGAAACCAGCCCCTGGCTCGACGTCGACCGCGAGAACTGCAAGGGCAAGTTCGTTTCTCTGCCCGAGCGCGCTCAGCTCGATCCGAAGATTCAGGAATCGCTCATCATCGAGTACTACTCGCGGTAACGGCTCAAGGAGGCACCTGCGTGATCGAAATCAATCGTCCCAAGGTAACGTACACGACCGATCCGGACAACGAGAACCACGGCACGCTCGTTCTCGAGCCCCTGGAGCGCGGATACGGCCAGACGCTCGGAAACTCGTTCCGGCGCGTGTTGTTGGCTTCGCTGCCCGGCTCGGCCGTCTCCTCCGTCAAGATCGACGGCGTGTTGCACGAGTTTTGCAGCATTCCGGGCGTGGTCGAGGATGTCACCGAGATCGTTCTCAACCTCAAGAAGCTCGTCGTGAACCTGGAACAGGATGAACCGCTGACCGTGCGGCTCGAAGTGAAGGGGCCCTGCCAGGTCACCGCGGCCGACATCGCCGAGAACGACAACCTGACCATCATCGACAAGGACGTCCACATCGCCCATGTCACGGGAAATATAACCCTTGGTATGGATATCACCTTCAAGCGCGGCCGCGGCTATCATCTGGCCGATCAGCACAAGGAAAACAACCAGCCGATCGGCCTGATCCTGGTCGATTCCCAGTATTCGCCGGTCACGAAGGTGATGTATAACGTCGATGACGCCCGCGTTGGACAGGACATCAACTTCGACAAACTGACCCTTCAGGTCTGGACCAACGGCAGCATGGAGCCCTCCGAGTGCATCGAGCTCGCCGCCAAGTTCCTGAAGGCCCACATCGATCTCTTCACCGACATCGAACTTGAGGAAGAGGTCGAGGAGGAACAGGGCGACGAAGACGAGAAGCCCGGCAAGAAGGAAGACCTCGTCATGGTTTCTTCCCAGAAGAAGGAAACCCCGCAGAAGGGGCACCATGACATACTCATCAAGGATCTCGAGTTCTCTGTCAGGTCCCGCAACTGCCTGAAGAAGGCCGGCATCAACACGCTGGGCGACCTGGTCATGAAGAAGACGACCGAACTTCTCGAGATCAAGAATTTCGGGAAGAAATCCCTGAAGGAAGTTCGCGAGAAACTCTCCCAGTTCAACCTTCAGCTTCCCGGTGACGAAAACGGCGGAGGAACCGACGAATGAGACACAGTAAAATCGGACGCAAATTCGGGCGCGAGTCCCATCAGCGAACTGCGCTGCTGCGCTCGCTCTGCTCTTCGCTCGTGAAATACGAGCGCATTGAAACCACCCTGCAGAAGGCCAAGGACATGAAGCGCGTCATCGAGCGCGCCGTGACCATGGCGAAGGGCGAGAACGCCGAGAAGAACCCCGAGCTTCTCAAGTTCTTCCACAGCTGGCACGACAAGGAACTGATCGGTCGCGATGCGATCAAGAAGTTCATCTCCAACCTGAACAAGGAGACCCGCGAAAGGGTCGAGAAATACCTCGCCGATCCGAAGGCCAATCCGAAGCCTGAGATCATCACCGAATATCTCGCTTCCGAAGGCGACCGCGCCAAGGGTCCCCGCATCCTTCGTCTCGAAGGTCTGCTGAGCAAGCTCGTCAAGCGCATCGCCCCCCGGTTCAAGGACGTGAACGGCGGTTACACCCGCATCTACAAGACCGGCTACCGGCGCGGCGACGCGGCCGAGATGTGCATCATCGAGTTCACCAAGCGGGAGAACGCCTGACCGGCCTCCTGGCGGACCTCTGAATGATCCGCTTCGAGCAGGTCAGCTTCCGTTACGGAACTGACGAACAAGCCTCCCCGATCATCGTCGGGGAGGTTTCGTTTTGTCTGCGCCCCGGAGAATGCGTCGGGCTCGCGGGGAACAACGGCTCGGGCAAATCGACGGTCGCTCTCCTCGCGAAAGGACTGCTGCTGCCGCTCAGCGGAAGCGTCACGGTCGACGGGACCGACACGCGGGACCAGACGGAAGAGCAGAAGACGCGGGTGGGGCTGCTCTTCCAGGACCCCGATCATCAAATCGTCGGTACGACGATCCGTGAGGATATCGCGTTCGGGCTCGAGAACATCGGCCTCGAGCCGGGGGAGATCGAGCGGCGGATCACGACGGAAGCGGAGAGGCTCGGTCTCACCGCGTATCTGGACCAGCCAGTGCATACCCTTTCCGGCGGAACGCGTCAGAAGGCGGCTCTCGCGGCCGTTCTCGCCTCCGGGCCCAGCTTCATCGTCCTCGACGAGCCGACCTCACAGCTGGACCCCTGGGCCCGGGAATCGCTCTGGCGGCATCTCGATGAAATCAGGTCGCAGAGGGGGATAGGCCTTCTCGTCATATCTCAGCACCGTTCCGATATCGAACGGTCGGACCGCGTCATGGTTCTCGCAGCAGGCAGGGTCGTTGCAAACGATACTCTAAATAATATTATTGCAAGTATATCAGCAGACGCCGCCCCGGCCGATGATGACCCTTTTCTCATCTTTCGCGAGGGGCGGAGGGATGGAAACATTGCGGCGGCGCCGCCCGCCGATCGGCCCGAGATTCCTTCCGGAGGTGGAAACAAACTCGACGGACTCTCTTGTGCCGGGCTTTCCATCGGATACGCTCGGAACGTCGTCCGGAAAGGACTGGGCGGAACGTTTCCGTCCGGCGGCGTGAACCTCGTCGTCGGTCCGTCCGGAAGCGGGAAAACCACGTTGCTGATGACTCTCGCGGGGTTTCTTCGGCCGCTCGAAGGGAAAATCACGGCGGGAGGCGATTCAGCGTGGAGCCCGGAAGGGCGCATCGGGCTTGCGTTTCAGAACCCCGAACGGCTGTTTTTCTGTGAAACCGTCGGCGAGGAGGTCTGTTTTGCCCTGCGCCAGAAAGGCGTCGAGGTGACACGTGCCGCAGATGTGGGCAGGGCGTGGCTTGAGGAGTGGGGGATCTCGTCAGACATCTTCTGGCACAGGTCGCCCCTGCAGCTATCCGGCGGGGAGATGCGCCGGGTCGCCCTCGCGGCATGCACGATCGCAAACCCGGACCTATTGCTGCTCGACGAGCCTCTCGCAGGGCTGGACGCCGCAGGGCGGCGCCGGGTCAGCGGGATCATCGCCCGGCTCGCGCGCGAACGGATCGTGATCTGCGTCACCCACGATCCTGAGGAACTGCTTGCCGACGCCGCTTCCGTGCTGTTCCTGCATGGCTCTGCGGCTGACTGGTTCGGGAGCGGAGCCGCGTTCATCGAGGCGATGCGCTCGGCGCCGGGACGTTTTCCCCTGCCAGGTCTCGTATCGGAAACAAGCGATGGAATGACACGGCAGGGGAATACGACCGAGCCGGAAGCGTCGATTCCGGATCGACAGGAACCGAGCTCAGTCCTTTCGGAAACCGGAAACACCTGGCTCTATCGGCTCCATCCCATCGTGAAGGGATGCGTCGCGCTGGGAATCATCCTGATGCTCTCGGTCGTTCCAGGCAATATCGGCCTGACGTGGCTCTGGCTTACCGGCCCGCTGTTGATCGCCCTTGTCGGTGGCGCCCCGGTTGGTGACGCACTCAGGGATCTTCGCCGAATCTGGTTCCTCGTGTTTCTCGTGGGGGCGCTCAACGTTGCTACCGGTGGCGAGGATGCCCTCGCAACGGCGGCCGAGAACATCCTGCGGCTGTGTGGCGTCTGCGTGTTCGCGACGATCTACGTCGCGATATCGACGCAGGCGGAACTGATGTCCTTCTGGGAGACTTGCTTCACGCCCCTGGCGCTGTTGGGCGTCAGCGTGCGCGAGCCGGCCCTCGTCATGGTCGTTGCCGTGCGGTTCCTTCCCGTCATGCTCGAGGAGATCGAGCGGATCAGGCTTGCGCAGAGGGCTCGCGGCGCCCGGTTCGACGTCGGTTGGCGCGGGGCTGTCGTGGCCATTCTCCCGCTTCTCGTGCCGACCCTCACGGTGGCGATCCGCCGGGCGCACATGCTCGCCGTCGCCATGGAGTCGCGCGGGTACCGCCTGACCGGCCGCCGGACGAAATACCGCGTCTATCGGCTGTCCGCAGCGGATTACGCCGTCGGCCTGGCCATGACCGCGGCCGTCTTCGGCAGCGCGTATATCCGATGATTTATTGTATAGCAGTTCGTGTGAACATAACCGCCCGTTCGACATAACCCTCTCGCATTTCGACGCCTCAGGGCGAACGGAACATCGATTTGCATCTGCAGGATTCAGGTAACACGGTATCGATTTGAGTCGCATTCCTTATGCGAGACTACTCGTCTCATATGTCGGGCAACAGCTATCACGAGTAAAATATAATTTCTCCAGACCGACATGGCACAGCCGTACGCCCTGAGCTTGTCGAAGGGCGAGTGCATTCGTGCTTCGACAAGCTCAGCACGAACGGTATCGAGTATGCGAGTGATTGTCGCATTATGTGAGACGAGGAGTAGTATACTTGGGCCAAGTTCGAACGACGTTCAGGGAGGCCACGATGATGATTCGTCTTCTTGCCGGGTGCCTGCTTTCGATCGCCTTATCGGGCGTCTGTTTCGCCCAGACGGCGCAGGAACGGCCCGTGCTTTGCATCGCCCATCGGGGAGCCAGGAGCGTTGCGCCGGAAAACACGCTCGATGCGTTCAGGATCGGCATCGAGCGGTTCGGCGCCGACATGATCGAACTCGACGTGCATCTGAGCAGGGACGGCGTGCCGGTCGTGGTGCATGACGACACGTTGGAACGATGCAGCGATGTCGCGACGTGGTTCCCCGATCGGAAACCGTGGCGGGTGGGGGATTTCACGGCAGCGGAGCTGCTGACGCTCGACGCGGGAAGCTGGTTCGTCGAGAAGGACCCGTTCGGGCAGATCGCCGCCGGCGCCGTTCCCGCCGCCGACCTGAAGCGGTTCGGAAGCGGCCGGGTACATATCCCGACGCTGAGGCAGGTGCTCGGGTTCGCGGCCGCGAGGCGCGTGCGGGTGAACGTCGAGTTGAAGAATTTTCCGATGTTCTACGATGAGCTCGCCGAAAAAGTCATCGCCGAGGTGCGCGCCGCCGGTATCGCCGACACGACGGTTCTTTCGTCGTTCGATCACGAACTCCTGGCTCACGTAAAAACAATAGCTCCTGATATTGAAATTGCGGCGCTGTGCGATCAGCCCGTGTTTCCGCTCGCGGGCTACCTCGTGGGGCAGATCGGCGCCGATGGCTTCAATCCCGGTTCCGACGTGGTGGGCATCGGCAGTCTCGCCTGGCATCGGACCGGGGCCGTGCGCGAAGACGTCATCCGTGCCGCCCGCGAGGCGGGGCTGAAGGTCTGCGTCTGGACGGTGAACGACCCGGTCGAGATGATGGCACTGATACGCGCTGGCGTGGACGGAATCTTCACGGACTTCCCGCAGCGGATGAAGGCGCTCGGGAACTGACGCGGCGCGGACCGGTTCAGGTCGACGGCGGAACGTCCTTTCCCTTCCCGGGTTTCGGGGCAAGCCACGGCTGAGCGCCGTTCGCGCACTTGCACAGGCGGTCGTACAGCACGACGTTGATGCATGCGGCGAGATTCAGACTCGCCCTCGTCGGGATGTAGATCGTGTCGCGGCACCAGGAGAGGGTGCGCTTCCCGAGCGTCATGTGCTCGCCGCCGAACACGTAGTAGGCGAGCTCGGGGTGCCGGTATTCGGGCAGGGGAACCGCGCCTTCGACCAGTTCGACGGCGACCGGCACGAAGTGATAGGGCACCGTCATCCGCAGGTCGTCGACTTCCAGGAGGGGGGTTCGGCGATACTGGTGGCCGACGTCGGTCGACGCCTTCTTGTAATGGGCTCCGCAGATGGCGACGAGGCAGACGCCGTAACAGCCTGCGGCCCGGAGCGCGCTTCCGATGTTCTTCTGGTCCTGCGGGTGGTCAATCGCGATGCAGGCCTGGCCCCATCCGTCGTGCCGGCCCCTGATTCGGTCCTCTTCGCAGCGGGCGAGCATCTCGGCGAGCGAGTCGTATGCGTGTCGGTGTTCAGTCATGCCGTGTCTCCGATGCGAAGGATGGTGATGAGGGGAGGAGCGGTCCGGAGGCGCCGCCGGCCGGCGCCGGGGGCCTTGAAAGAAGCGACTGGACTTCCTCTTCCGATGCGAAGCGGTTGAGTCCCCGCCACTGGTGGAGTTGAGCGACTTCCCCTGATGCGGAGGGGTCGAGGTGCATCGAGAGCAGGGCGGAGGTAATCGATGCGGCCAGGTGGGGCGGCAGGTTGGCGCGCGCCACGAGCGGATCGTAGGGGATCGGGCCCGTCGTGGCGATATACCGCACCCGTTCGGCCATGGAGGCGGTGCCGCTGTCGGGCGTGATCGTGTACACGGCGGCCGCGTCGTACACCCCCCGGACGACGCCTTCGATGCTGGTCACGTGGCTGTGGGTGAAAACGACCTTTCCGAAAAACCGGAGCGGATCTATATTGAGTGATGTGAAAAGCTTGTTCGGGAAAAAAAAGCCCGACCCGGAGTTGCGCTCGACATAGGCGAACGTACGGCCCTCAAGGTCCCCGATCGTCCGGAACGGGCTGTCGGCGCGGACGATGATTTTCCCGAAATACTCCACGCTGTCGTTCTGTACTGGCCGGCAGATCACCTTCCACGGCTTGCCGAACCCCAGATGCTCGTATGAAGCGTGCGAGAACCAGGCGATCGAGACGCGCTCCTCGTCCATCAGCCGGGCGAGGGCCTCGTAATCGGGAGCGACGTTCAGCTCGACGGGGCGGCCGAGTTTTCTCGAAAGATACGTGAGCAGGGGTTCCATGCGGGTCTTCAAGGCGCGGGGACCGAGAAACGGGATCACGCCGAACACGAGAGGCGGGTTGGGATTCACGAGGAGGGTCACCGGAACGAGAGGACGCTTCGGGCTCGAGGCGAAAAATCCCGCCGCGGCGACCAGCAGTACGATCAGCAGCCAGAGGCGCGATCGCCAGGAGCGGCTGAACGTCGGAAGTTTCGATTGGAAGGGGAGCTTCATCGGAGGCGAAGTCATGTCGGGTTCTCCTGCGGTCGCAGATAGGCGAAAAGGAGGGATTCCTCTTCGCAAGAGAGGGGCGAAGCCGCCTGCCCCTCCAGTGCCGGGCCCGGGACTCCGCCGAGCTCTTTCAGGCGGAGATGGATCCGGAGGAGCGGTTCGCTTATTTCGTGGGGCAGATTCGTCTCGAGAAGCTCCTGGGCGACCGAGCTCGTGAACGGATCAGAACTGCGAAGCCGGTCGAACGCTGAGAGGATCGTTTCCGGTCTCGGAGTTGCCAGGAGAACCATGCGGCAGCACATCAATGCCCGATCGCTCCATCGGGAAACCGCCGTTTCGGCATCGGAAGGAGACCAGCCGGCTTTGTCGCCTCTTCGGATGCAAACGAGCAGCTCGGCTTCTCGGAGAATCAGGTGCAGGAGCGTGAGAGCGCCCGGATCGGCTCTGCGTCCGGGCGTATCCGGTTGGGTGGAGGTGATGACGCGGTTCAGCAAAGGAATCGCCGCTGCCCATCCGGGGAGTTCGTCGGCTTGCGGCACGCGGCACCAGTTCCAGACAGGCTCGAGGGACGGCGTCTCGTCCGGCTGTGCGCGGCCGATGAGCGTGGCACGCAACATCTCGAGGGTGTCGGGAGACGCCTGGTCGAGCAGGCGCATGAGGCCTTCCCGCGCTTCGGGCTGGTCGAGGCGAAGGATTCGGCCGACGATGTCGAGCCCGGCGGTTGCGCCGATCGAGCGGATCGTGTGGGACAGTTTCTGCCGCTCGGCGGCGGTGAGGCCGTCCATGAGAGAGCGTATGCGGGCAAGCCGCTCGCGCGAGGAATTTTCGATGAATCGTTTCGCGAGACCGGCCCGGGCCGGGTCTGCGTGACCGCTCAGCCTGCCGAGCGCCGCGAGTCCGCCCGAAGTCGGAAGCCTGCCCAGCGAGCGGATGGCGATCAGGGCAACGTCGCGGTCGGGGTCGTTCGCGAGCGTTTCGATCGAATCGAGAAAGAGAGGCAGGGCGGTTTCCCCCATGACGGCTGCTGCGGCCGCTCTGGACGGCGGTTCCTGTGCGCGGGCCATGCGGGAAAGCGTTCCGAGCGCCGCTTCAATGCCGCTCGCGTCGCGGGCGAGCCGGAGGAGGGCGAGAACGGCGCTTCCGCGGACCCGGTGGTGGTCGTGTTCGAGATACATGGCGGCGAGTTCCTCGACGGGAAGCCCCCCGTTCGTCCGGCCGAGAGCCTCGAGCAGGTCGGCCTGGAGACGCGGGTCGTCGACCGTCTGGAGGAGGCGCGCGGTATGTGACACGGCCTCGGGACCGAAACGGTCGACGGCAAGCCGCGCCAGTGCCGTCAGACAGCGGGGGTTCGTTTCACCGGAGAGGCGTGGAAACACGAGCTGGCGGAGCGGATCGTCCGGGAGGCGCTCGATTTCCTGGACCGCTTCGAAGCGGACCTGCGGGTCGTCGTGGACGAGGAGTTCCCGGAGGCGGAGCAGGCGTTCGTCTTCAGGCAGGAACCCGATCGAACGAAGGGTTTCGTCGTCGGGCGCGGCTCCCGTGCCTGCGAGCGTCTCCCGCAGGGTCGCCGCATATCCGTGATCCAGGCGGAGGTGTACAAGAAGGAGGCCGCCGTAACAGAGAGCCGCGAGCACGAACAGGCCGCCGATCGGCACGAGATCTCTGGCGACCAGAAGGACGACGGACGCGGCGATGCTCGCCGCCGAGGAGACGGTCGATATGTCGCGTCGGTAGCTGCCGCGCGCGTTTGCGGGGAAGGCGCCGAGCAGAAGGGTCGTCGCGGGAACCGTGAAATTCTTGCTGTTGAGCAGGACGACGAACTGGGTGACCGCGACGACGGGAAGAGCCGGGTGAACCGAGGCGGCGAGACACAGTCCCGTAAGAAGAAACGGCGTCAGGAGAAGGATGCGGCCGATCGGCATCGAGGCGAAGACCCAGTTCATCACCGTCATCTGGAGGATGACGACGGTGAAGTCGGCGGCGGCCCCGAACAGGCCGAGGAACGACGCGATGGCGGTCGCGTCGCCGAAGTGAGCGGTCACCGAGGCGGAGAACAGGTAATCGATCAGAAACCGGTTGAAGACGATCAGGACCGAGGAAACCAGGAGCAGCGCGGCGAGCGGCTGGCGGAACGACGGGGCGGGGGGCGGCGCGTCCGCTTCCGGAGCGGAATGTCCGGCGGCGGGGTGTTCGGCGGTGGGGCGGCCGTGATCGTGCCGCCCGATCTGCTGCAGGACGAACGCTCCGATGCAGAGGACGGCCGTGTTCAGCCAGACGAGTGGTTCGATTCCGGCGAAATCGAGTACTGTCTTCATTATAATACCACTCAATATATAGCCTATGCTGCCGGCGCCGTAGATGGCCGGCAGGCGGCGCTTCGCCTCCTGGAGGGTGAGAAGCTGGTTCGCCATGGCGGCGAACGCCTGGTTGGTCAGAAGATCGACGACCATGCCCCCCACCACGCCGGCGAGAAGCACCGGCCCTGCGTCGGAGCCGGCCACCAGGGCGGTGACGACGGAAAAGCCGATGACGGGCAGGGAGAGGGCCGAGAGCATCCAGTGACCTTCGCGGCCCGCCATGCGGCGAACGAACGAATACTGCAGGGCGATGAAGGAGACGTTGCCGGCCAGGTAGGCCCAGGGAAGCATCGCGGAGCCGAGATGCTTCAGCAGTCCCGCGAGCCAGGTCAGGTAGAGGACGTTGTTCGTCCCCTTCTGGACGAGGAAAAACACGGCGAGCAGCCAGACCAGACGCGAGCGGGAAGGGGGCGGCGCGGGGTGAGCCGCCTGCGCGGGGGCCGGCGAGGTCACGGCGTGTTCGTCCCGTTTCCCGGCCCGTTCCATTCGCGGTGCCATATTTCATCCATGAGCCGGTGCTTTTCGAGCGTCGCGGTCATGTCGTTGAATGCCTGACACGTTTCCGCGAGCTCGTCGTTCCCTTCGACCGGGAGCCGGTGGGTGACGGCCCCGTTGCCCACCTCGCGGATGCCGACGAACAGCCGGTTCAGATGGCCGGCGAGCGGGAAGGCCAGAGCGGCGCCGAACCCGGCCGCCAGAACGAGGCCGAGACTGAGCAGGACGGCAAGGTCGCCCAGAAGGTGCCTGAGGGGTCCGAGCACTTCTTCGCGCGGCCGGGCCGCGAGAAGATAGCCGTGAAGCACGTTCATCGGGGTGACGACCCCGAGATAGGGGCGGCCGTCGAGCTCCAGGGTGATGTCGACGGGGGCGTCGGAAAAAGCCGGGCTTGCTCCAGTGGCGATGCCGGTCAGGCCTTCGGGAAGATGCTGTCCGCGAGACGTGATGAGTCTGCCGGTGCGGTCGCAGAGCAGAAGAACGTCGCCCGACGCGAGGGGGTAGTTCTTGAAGATGTCGATGAGTTCGGGGCTGTCGAGGTTGATCGCGCAGCTGAGCACGCCGATGACGCGCCGCAGGGTCGCGAAATCGAAGATCGGAACCTGCATGACGAGGGAATCGGCGCCCGAAGAGGTGACGATTTGCCCGGCGAACGAGGTTTTTCCCGTCCGGACGGCGGTGAGAAACGCTTCCTGGGCGGCGAGAAGCGAGGGGCTTTTCGCGCCGACGAGCGTCCTGCCGATGAAATGCTCGTCGAGGGCCTGGTCGCGGTTCCGGAACGCGAGGTTCGTGATGGTGCCGCTCGCGTCGTAGACGAAAATGCTGTACAGGACCGGGTTCAGGTCGAGAAACCGGTACAGGGAATCCATCTGGCCGGCTCTGTCGAACCGCTGGATTTCAGGGGTCTGGGCCAGGAGGGCGGCTTGCCGTTCGTAGCCGCCGATGACGGATTCGATGCCGTTCCTGATGGCGGCCGTTCGGGTCTGCATCGTCCTGATCGCCTGCTCGACCAGTTCGTCATGGAGGCGCCAGACGAGCGCCCCGCCGACGAGCAGCATCGGAACGAGGCCGGCCAGAATCGCCGTCAGGACGACGCGAGCCGCCAGCCGGCGATACCACGGTAGTTTTCCCGCCGCGGAAGGCGCAGACACCGTAGGAAATCCCCTCTCTGTCAGAGTATGGCGGCATCCAGTATACCACGGGCGGAACGATTCCGGGGATCCTGCCTCAGGGCTGCTGATCGCCTCTGGAGAAGAGTTCGGCTTCCTGCATTCCGCTTTCGAGGGCGGCGAGGTCCTGACGCACGTTTTTGATTCCTGCGTAGATCGCGTCCGATGACGACTGGAGGGTCTGGATGTCGGAGAATTTCAGGGCGTTGAGACGGTCGAACGTGCCCCGGATCGTCTCGATGATCTGGAGCCGCTGGACCTTGATCCGCTGGCGGCAGACATCGAGTTTGCCGAGTTCGGCGATGCGCTGGCGCTTCATCTCGACGGCCTCGTTCAGTTGGGCGCGCACGACCTCGTCGGTTGCGGAGGCGGCTTCCTTCTCGAGATCGTCGCGCTCGCGTTCGAGCCCGGGGAGGTCGGTCTGGGCGATGACGGAACACAGGTGGGCCGAGCGAAGCAGAAGGCGCGCATGGTCGCCGAGGAGGCCGTCGATCTGCTCGGCCGTGCCGCCGAGCATCTTCTCGAGAGAGGGGTCGGAGCCGTTGAAAAAGCCCCGGACCCGCGCCGCGTCTGCTTCGACTTTCGTGAACTCGGAAAGATCGGCGTCGGTGAGGGATTCCCCGCCGGATTTTCCGCCGGCGGCCTGGAGAAGGCGCTTCACGACCCTGCTCCGGTCGACGACGGCGCCCAGGTTCTGCCCCGCCGCGCCGGCGACGGTGAACAGGCGGTGGGTCGGGATCCAGCCCATGGCGGCGGCCGCCACGAAGGCCGCTCCGGCGGAAACCAGCGTCGGAATCGCGATTCCGGCCTTGAGAGCGATCAGGGGAACGTAGAACACCGCGAGGCCGCCGAAGAACCAGCCGGGATCGCGCTGGTGCAGCGAGACGAGCAGCGTCGTCAGGAAGACGATGAACACCAGACTCCGCTCGGGGTCGTCGATGGTGCCGCCATATATTTTGAATATTATATAAAGGTTCACCAGGAATCCCGCCAGCGACACGAGCGTTCCGGCCACGGCGTTGCGATGTTCGCGGATGGGCGAAACCGCGACGGTCGGAACCGTCGCGGTTTTCGCGGGAGACCGCGGGGCGGGATGAACGGCCGCAATCGGAGCGGACGTGGGCGTGGCGGTTGTCCCGGCGTTCCTGGTTGGTGTCCGGGATGGGTGTCGGTCATTCTGTGGCATGCGAACCTCCGATGGCGGCCGTCAGGAGAAGGTCATTCCTTCTTCTTTCCCTCGTCGGGATCACGGTCTTCGATTTCAGACAATTCCCAGGGGGTTTCCCCAGCGTTTTCATCATGGCTGGAAACGGCGTCATAATCAAGTGGTTCGGCGTTCACCGGCCCCGTGCGACTGACCGGGATGCTGGAGGCCGGTTCCGTGGCCGGTTCTTCCGCGTCGGGGCCCCAGATGAGGAGTTTCAGGAACACGAACGGGAGGGTGATGATCTTCCAGGTGAGCCACAGGCCGATGAGGAAGATCGGAATGTTGATGGCGAGGCTGACGATGGGCTGCAGGACATTGTTCCACAGTTTCGTTTCCCAGGGAGTCCCGTCCTGGTAATTGATGTTGATGTTTCCCAGGTTCGAGGGTTCGACGGTTCCGTGGATGGCGCAGTAGATGACGCCGCCGCCCGTCAGGTCGCCGGAACTCAGGTAAGCGCAGCCGGCTTCCGGCCTGTTGATGCCGCCCTTCAGATAGTTACTCTGCTGGAGACCGTCGATGACCTGGTCATCGACCATGCAAAGCATCGGGTCGTGGTCCATGTTATACATCTCGACGGCGCCGAGAATGACGCGCATGTTTGCGTAGCACGCCTTTTCGCGGCTCTGCTCGCGGGCTTTCCGGAAGTTGGGGACGAGCACCGCGGCCGGGAAGAAGCCAGAGACGCCCCATGTGCCGATCGGCTTGGCTTCCTGGCGCGAGACGACCGTGACGGGAGGCCGGGCCTGATTTGCATGGGGAGGCATGACCGGCGTCGCGGCGTAGCTGGGCATCGAGACCGGGGCAGGCGCCTGGGACGGCGTGACGCGGGACTGGCGGTTCCAGGCGTTCGCCTGCTGTTGCTGCCAGGGCTGGTGCGCGGGTTTCGCGGCGGCGACCTGTTCGGGGGAGACGGAGACGAACGAGGTGTAGCTGGTGGTGAACTGGTAGGTCTTGCTGAGGCGGATCACTTCGGCCTTCTTCTCGGGATTTTCGCCGTAGGCGCGCATCTCCCTGATGAGATCGTCGGCCTTGGTCTTCGCCCAGACGCGGGCGACGAATTTATTGGCATCGCTCTCTTTCACGAACTCGGCGGAAACGGGATAGCTCTGCAGGGAGCCGTTGAGCGTGCCCTTCAGCGTCAGGCTCGCGATGCCGTCTCCCTCATACCGGCCGACGATCACGACCTGGGAGCCCTTGTAGATGTTCGGAATCGTCTTGGGATACAGCTCCGACACCTTGATACCGCCCCAGTCGATGCCGAGGTCCACGAGCAGGGGCTTGCTGATCGTCTCGTAGAACCCCGTCAGCTTCGCTTCGAGAGTGTCGTTTTCGTGCACGTAGAGCGCCTCGCCGCGATTCTCGAGGGCGAGTTGGTCGAGAAGTTGCGTGGAGACGTTATCACCCACGCCGAGCGCGAAGGTGCGTATGCCGGCGGTATTCCGGTCCTTCATGTTCGCGGCGATGGCGTTGAGATTGGTGATGCCGACCGTGGGCTCGCCATCGGTCAGGAAGACAATGGCCTTCGTGGACTTGGTCGTGCCGAACAAGCTCACGGCGGATCTCAGGGCCTCATCGATGTTCGTTCCGCCCGTTGTGTCGAGGTCGGACACGAACCGCTTGGCGTCAGCCCTGTTCGACGGGTCGGCGCTGACGAGCGTGTCTTTCCAGACGCTTGTCGTATCCGAGAAGGAGATCACGCTGAACCGGTCGTCGGCGTTCAGGTGGTCGATGAAAAAGTTGTAGGCGGCCTTCGTCTGCTTGATCTTGTAGCCGCTCATGCTGCCCGACACGTCGAGCACGAACACGATGTCGCGGGCGACGATGTCGCCGGCGTCGACGACTTCCTGCGGGGCGAGCATCATCATGAAGAAGCCCTTGTCGCCCTTGTCGGGCTGGGTCGAAAGGAAGTTGAAGCCCATCCGCTGGGCCGTGACTTCGTACTGTATCTGGAAATCGGCCGCCGGCAGCTCTTTCGAACGCTCGAACGTCACCTGCCAGTGATTGTCGTCGATGCGCCGTGCCTGGGCCGGGTGCGAGGGGGTCTTGACGCCGACGATCTTCTTCTGGTCGCGGATGTCGATCACGACCGAAACCAGGTCGAGGTTCTGCTGCTGGATTCTGGAAATATTCATAGGTATATTATACGTGATGATACCGTTCGAGTAGTCGAGCACCTCGCTGTAGGTCAGGTCGATCTTCGCCCTGCCGCCGGCGGGGACGGCGCCGACCTTCGTCTCGAAACTGTTCGGATCGGCCTGCTGCGCCATTGCCGGCATCATGCCGGTGCTCTGGGCGTTCTGGTAGATCTGCTGGGCGTCCTGTTTCTCCTCGATGGCGCCGACTTGCCGGATGCCGTTCGGGCCGGTCAGGCCGAACTCCTGCACCGACGCCTTCTCGTTCAGCGGAAACCGGTAGCTCGTCTCCTGGGTGACGTCGGATGTGTTGATGAAGCTCTGCTCCAGCTTCGTGACGGCGACCTGGTTGTCGATCGTCACCTTGACGCGCTGTTCGAGCATGGGAAGCTGACCCTGCGGGCCATACAGGTGCAGCGCCGTGGCGGGAACCGTTGTGAACGCAAGCGTGACCAGCATCATCAAGAGCGATATCGTGCGTATCATGGCCTTTCCTCCTGGTGTCTCTCCCGCCGTCGAAGTCTGCGATCAGGCCGCCACCCGCGAGACGGAGAACGAATAATGTGAGGTCGGAATAAGTTCAATATGAAGAGGCGTCTGCGGGGTACCGATCGATCGCTTCGAATGCGGGGCACACTGGTGTTGAGCAATCCTCGTGCCAGTAGCGAGATGCAGCATGAACGGCCACTTGGAGCCGAGTTCCGGCCATGGCGGACAAGGTTGCCCCTCTGGGTGCGTCAGAAACGACACGGCGAGAAGCCAGGCATGACGCGGGAACGGATTGACGTTCATCGGGCGTCGGAGCGGGGCCCGACTCAGCGAGCAGGCGGCGTCGTCGGGAAGATCAGCCCGGCGCGGAGCAGATCGCCTCCCGTCTGCATGCCTTTCCGCTCGAGGAGCGTCAGAAACTCTTTCAGGACGCCTTTCAGGGCGAGCGTGTCACCCATGGCGCGGTGCGCGTCGTTCAGCTTCACGCCGAAATGCTGGGCGACGATGCCGAGCTTGTTCGTCGCGAGCCCGAGAAACTGGCGCGACAGGCGAAGGGTGCACAGCGACGGCATCTGGAGCGGCACCTGGTAATACTCGCGCCAGGCGTGACTGATGAACGCCCAGTCGAACGGGGCGTTGTGCGCGACGAACACGCTTCCCTGGAGGATTCCGGCGATGATCGGCACGACTTCCCGCATGGTGGGCTTGCCGCGGACCATCTCGTTGGTGATGCCGGTCAGTTCGATGATTTTCTGGGGAATCGGCACCCCCGGGTCGACCAGCGTCTCGAACCGCTCCTCGGCGTCTCCCGTGATCGAGATCATCGCGACTTCCGTCACCTGGGCCATGGGCGGCGCGAAACCGGTCGTCTCGAGATCGAGCACGACGTAGGGGATCGAGCGGATCGGCGTGTGTTCGAAGGGAAAGGATACAGCGGAAGGCTTCATACGGCAATGGTATCCATCCCGAAGCGCCAGGTCAATCAGCGGATGCTGCTCTTACCGTTTGGTTTTGTCGGCGGCTGACTGCCCCTGATCTATGATCCGTTCCAGGAGTTCTTTCTCGCGATCGAGGGCCGGATCGCCGATCAATTGCGACTGCTGGACGAAATACTCTTTGAATCGCTTCATCTCACCGAGCTTTTGCGGTGAAACACGCAGCGTGGACGAGGTGTGTTCCCAATAATTTGGGGAACGGGCCTCGTTTTCTGGACGCCCGTCGAGCTGCCCGCGCTCGGTGCGGATCCAGTCTTTCATGAGGGTGACAAGACGGGTCAGGACGACGGCCTTGCGAACGTCCCGCGCGGCGCACCACTCCCCATCATCCGCCGGGGCCGGCGCCGACACGGTCGTCTGATAGACCTTTCCGGAGCGATCCTCATACGAAGCGGTCAGTCGAAGATCGCTGCCCGGGCTGGTTCGCTTGAGTTTGAGCAGGATGATGCCGCCCTTCACCGAGTCATCTTCGAGCGGGGCGGGAAACAGCGTGTTCACCTTCATCAGCAGGCCCGTGGCCTGGTCCGCCTCCGGTGAGCCGTAGACCTCGTCGATGCTGAACGAGTCGGAATGCAGGGTTACGCGAAGATTGAACAGCAGCGGCGTGACCATGTAATCAAACTCTTTCGCGAGGCGCTTCTTGAATTCCCACGGGCTGTGAATGGCGTAGTAGTTGGCGCCGCGGATTTTGGTGATGTGCTCGACCAGCTCCGTCTGGAAATCGATGCCGACCCCGATGAACGTCGTATAGACCCGCTCGGCGGCATACGTCTGTGCGAGCTCGAGCAGGCTGTCGCGGCTGATCATGCCGATATTGGGCATGGCGTCGGTCAGGAAGATGATACGATTCTCATACTGCTCGGGATCGGCGTTTTCGACCCCCGCCAGCAGGCTGCGGCCCAGGCGCATCCCGGCTTCCATGAAAGTACCACCCCACGGCACGATATCAAGGATATGGCGCTTGATGGCCGGCATGTTGGTCTGCCCGACCGCGCGGAGGGGCTTCGCGACGAAGCTTCCGCTGTTGAACAGGACCATGCCGAAGCGGTCGTCGTCCTTCAGGTGTCCGAGCATCTCGACGAGCGACTTCGCGGCAATCTGCATCTTGGTGGCGTTCCGATCCGGATCTTCCATGATGCGGTTCCGCTCGTTTTCGGGAAGCGACTGGTCGTAGTAGTAGGAATGGAATCCGGAGCTCATCGAGCCGCTGATGTCGAGCACCACGACGAGGTTCAGTTTTTTCCGCTTGATGCTCGAAGTGTCGAGATTCGCGCGCAGGCCGACCGAGACGAAGCTGTCGAGACTTTCCGTCAGCGGATTCCTGAGCACGGCCCAGGAGCAGGACGGCTTGAAAAGGCCCTCGGGCGTGCCGCTGGCGGCCGATTCCGAGGTCGCGGATGCCTGGGAGCCCTCGAGGGTATTGAAGGAATAGTCGTAGAACAGACCTTCATACGTGATGTCGGTTTCGTTCGGCAGATTCCCGTAGGACACGTTTTGTCGGAACGTGTTGATATCCTTGGCGCCGCCGACGGCGAATCCCCCTTCGCGCGCTTTCCGGAAATTCGGGATGGAGGCCGCAACGAGGCAGGCGAGGAAGAAGACGACGGCAATCGCCTTGATCAGGAGATAGCTCTCGGAATAGAACCTTTTCAGCATGATGATGCAAAAACGTCCCAGACGCGGCAGGAACGCGATGAACACGGCCGTCAGCAGAAGCAGGGACTGAGGTGACAGTCCCACATTGGTGTAACACCAGTCGTCGGTCTTTCCCAGAAGGCCGGCGAGGAAATTGAATGCCAGCATGAAGAGGGGGATCGTTGCTCCCGCATAGAACAATTTGTCCGTGCGATTCATCATTCATGCCCTCGATTCGATAGGATGCCAGGCGGAGCAGATGCCCTTTGGAGTTCTTCGGATTTTACAGCAAGGATTATACCATGCCCGTTGCGCGAACAGAACGTGCCGGCAGCCGGGAGGGAGGAATGCCGATGCGGGGAGGGCAAACGCAGAACCCGTGGGGAATGACATTTCATGGCTGGTCGGAGTATCTTGAAGAAAACGACTCATGGGGGGGAATCCATGAAACTTTTCAAGTTGACCGGGGTGATCGATCGCATTACCGGAGGCGTGGCGGCCATCGTGCCGGACGACGGTTCCCGCGAACTGTATATTTCCGAGAAGGACCTGGCCGACCCGCGGGAAGGCCAGGAGGTCGATCTGGTTGTTGTTCCGCCTGACAACCCGAACGACGTGTGCAAGGTCGTGTCGTTCGCCCGGAAGAAGGTCGTGAAGCCCGTGAAAATCAAGGCCGACGGCGCCCTTCTCAAGGCCATGATCCGCAGCCGCGACCGGCTGAAGGCGACGCTCGACCAGGTCGAAGCCGACGAAAACGCCGACCCCGAGGTCGTGGAACAGCTTCGCGAAAAGCTCAGGTTCCTCGACCGCGGCATCGAACTCTTTTCATGACGCCGGCCCGGGAATAACAAAGCGTTAATTATATATGACCGCATCGCATGACGGGATCGTTCTCTGGCCCGAGTTGCAGAAGTTGGCGACATCGAACAAGCGGAGGAAGAGGCTCGAAGCCGTCCAGACGAAGATGGAACGCGCGTTTTCTTCGCAGGAGATACCGGTCTTTCGCCTGATCGTCGCCGAGGGTTCCGGGCTCTTCGTGGAGATGAGCGATTTCGAGCGGCTGGCGGAAGCGTTCCCTGCTATCTTGTCCCTGTTGTATGAGGGAAGTGAAGCCACGCCGCTCGGCCACGAACGTTCGTACGACGAGGCGAAGATTCTCGATGCCCTGCGCTCGTCGGCACATATCCGGGATTTCATCAGCCGGTTCTCGCCGCAGGCGGCCGCGGCGCCCGTGAAAGCGAAGAAAGCCTTTTTCAGACACATCATCGCCGCCGATCAACCCGGCGGCACGTCTCACCTTTCCATGGAAGAAGACCGCTACGAGGCCCGGCTCTCCTACCGCGACAAGCAGCACCTGCTGAAGATCATGGAGCATCTCGGAATCCGTCTGGAGACGGTCCCCCGCGAGAACCAGGCGTCCCTGAAGAACACCATCTTCGAGATCGAGGGCGTTCCCGACCTCCAGCAGCCTGGGGACGTGACCCTTCTGGACCTCCCCGCCAGAGTTGCCGTGCACGGAACGCCTGGGTCCGGCGGAACCATCACGGTCATGATTCTCGACTCCCAGGTTTCCAACGACAGACGTTTCAACCTCCCTGAACAGATCAGGAAACTCGACGCCCTCCTCGCGACGGCGTGAATCCCGGCGTTCTATCTGATATCCTGAAAGAAAAGCATCAAAGCCTGGGGTTCTTGATTGTGCGATATCAGCCCCAGCGGTGGAGGCAGAGTCATGAGACGGATCCTTCTCCTCCCGGCTGTCTTGGCCATTTCGGTCTGGGCCGGCGTCCTTTTGGCCGCTGATTCCAGCGGGCTCGAGGAAGGCCGACGTCTCGAGAAGGCCGGGAAGGCCGCCGAGGCGCTCGCAGTCTACCAGCGTGCGCTCGATCGAGGGGCGAATCGCGAGCTGGCAATAGCCGCGGCTGCCCTCTGCGGCAAAATGAAACGATACGAGCTCGGCATCAGTCTGCTTCAGCCGTCTCTGGAAGCCGCGCCGCGAGACGTCGGCTTGCTGAACCTGCTTGCTCTTCTGCATTCCAAGAACGGGCAGGCGGCGGAAGCGGCCCGGCGCTGGGAGCAGGTGCTTGCCATCGATCCGGGAAACCAGTTCTCGCAGGACAAGCACTTTCTCCGGCGCGGTCAGGGAGTTCCAGGCGCTCTCGATTTCCGAAAGTCTCGTAACGACGAGGTCGGGTGAGGCTTTGAACAGCTCCTGGCGGCGTTCCGGGGCGAGAGCGGAAAGAGGGATTTTCGCAAGGTCTGGTTCCGGAGCGTGGGGCGGGGAGGGCGGCGCCGCCTGGTCGGTCAGGGTTTTCAACAGGGCGGCCGCTTCCTCGTAGCCCTTCCGGTGAAGATCGCGGAGACGGCCGAGAATGTCTTCCCGCCGGGCGTTGTCAGCGGAGGGCCACTTCAGGCGGCATTGCTCGATCAGCTCCCGGGCCTTCTTGGCGCGATAGTTCGTCTTGAGCTGCTCGAGAAGATCCTGCGGATTTGCCTGGAGGAACTTGCCCTGGGCTTCCAGAACGCCTTTCAGAATACTTCCGATGATCTGCCGCTTGTCGCCCAGACAGCCTTCCATGACCTCGAGAAGGGCGATGGGCGGGTCGGACGTCGGGTTCACCTGGAAGAGATACCCCGCCCGCGTCAGCAGCGTCGGGTCATCTTCGGCCCCGAGAAACCTCAGCAGCAGCGGCTCGATGCGATCGAAGGGGAAAAAATAGGCATGGAACATGGCCGCGTGCCGATCCTGCGGATCATCCGAGAACAGCATGCCTTCGAAGTGGCGGAGTGCCTCTTCGGGATCCCATTTGTACAGGACCTTGATCGCGCGCGACCGGATCTCGTAATTGGGATTGGTGAGCAATGGAACGATCAGGCTTTGCAGGTTTTCAGGAGCCAGACGCTCGAGTGTCTCGACGGCCGCCGCCAGAACGCGCGGATTGGGATGGCGGCAGAGATCCTCGATGTCCTTCACCAGGTCGGGAGTGCCAAATGTGCGCAGAAATCGCAGCACGAAGGGAAGAACCTCGACGGGATAGGTTTCCCAATGGTGATCCTTCAATGTGAAAACGGTGGCCGGGCCCTGTTCCCGCGGCAGGCTTTCCAGCAGCAGGACGAACCGGATCGGATCCTGGCCGGGATCCCCGGCAAGCCGCTCGAGTTCAGCCTGGATGCGGTCAGGAGGAATCCTTTTCGCGCGGTCTGGAGAGACGCGGGCCAGGATCAGATGCATGTGGAGCCTGGTTGCCGGGTCGGACTCGGCTTCTGCCAGAACCGAGAAGGCCACTTTCAGTTCGTCCGTCCAGGAGATGCTTTCGATGCGCGTCAGAACGGCGAACCGGATTGCCGGATCCGGCGAACGCAGGTCCGAAAACAAGGCGTAGGCAATCTGCTGGCTCATGCCGTTCCTGGCCTGGGAAAAGCCTTATCGATGAGATGCGGCGATCTGCAGGAATGTCTCGCTGATCTTGCGGCAACGCTCCAGGAAATCCGTCTTGGGCAGGATATCGATGTAGTGCTGGTCGTTTTCGATCTTGAACTCGATCAGCGCAAGGGTTTCCATCTGTTTGAGTATCTTCCTGATCTCATCCTGAGGAACCACGAACGCTTCGGCACAGGATTTGACCACGTCCGGAAGCCGCATCATCGCGATGCTGGGCATGTATTTGACGCCCCTCACAGAGTGCTGCATCAGAAGGTGCAGAATCTCGGCGACCCCGACGAAGAGATCGGGCGTTCGGCTGACCAGGTCGGAGGTCTTCTTCAGCCGCTCGACCAGGTTCGTGAGAACGGCGTTGACGAGCTTCGGAGACTGCTCCATGAAATCCTCGAAATCTTTGCGCCCGATCTCGGCGACCCTGGTCGCACCGACGGCCGTCGCCGAAGCCGTTCGCTTCTGGTCCTTCGATAGAAGCGCCATCTCGCCGAACACGGTCACCGGCTTCAGGATGGCCAGGATCGACTTCTTTTCGCCCTGCTGAACCGAAATCTCGACCTGACCTTCGGTCAGCAGATACGCGGTATTGCCGACCTCGCCCTCCCTGAATATCAACGCGCCCGGTGAAAACTCGCGAACCAGTGATTTCATGGCCTGATCCTCTGATGATGGGTTTTTTCCAAGGTAGTATATCCCGGCCTCTTTCGCAACGCGGCGAGGAAACGGACGTCAGGGGATGGTGAGGTAGCTGAGGTCGGCGACGGCGATGCCTCCGGGGTGGTCGCCGGAGTTGCCGCGGCCGATCCCGACGATCTCGCCGGAAAGACTGGCGATAAGTTCCCGCGACCGCGCCGTTTCCGAAACGAACGCACCCGGCTTGACGGGAAGTCCGATTCTGCGCGCGTCAGCCTCGGTTCGGACGGCGATCGCCTTGATCACGTCGCGCCCAAAAGGGGGCTGGGCCTGAAAATCGAAAGAGTCTGACGGCCCAGGCAGGTCGTAGGTGCCGGCCGTGACATGGTTCCCGCCCGAATAGGGATTGGGGAACAGCATGTTGACCGAGCCGTCCGGGGAGATGCCGACGATAAAAATATAGCAGTCATGCGAAACCGCGAAGGAGTAGACAAGCTTTTCCCGGTTCCTGAAGGTCGTTTTGCCGCCCTTGGTGCGAAGATTGACCTGGAAGGGGGTTTCCGGAACCGACAGGTCGAACAGGCTTTTCTGAAGCAGAGCGGCCTTGAGAGGCTTGCCAAGTTCGCTTGCAAGCTGCTCGACGGTTTGCGCGTCCGCCTTCAACACTTCCAGACCGGCGGAATCGGCGAAGATCACTCGCTGACCGCGCCTGGAACGGTCGACAAGACCGATCAGATCACGCGTCGAATCGGGCCCCACGAAATTGAGAAAATCGAGACGTGAGAGTTCGCCCGCGAGCAGGGCGGACTGCCCCCCGGCGAGAAAGAGATTCAGCTTCGCCCGGTCATACGGCTTGCAGATGCGCGCGTATGAAACCGTCGTTCCCCGCACGACAGGCGGCTTCCCTTCGGGGGCGCGCTTCGAGCCCGGAACGGGAGTGTCCAGGATCGTCGACGTGCCGTCCTCCGGGGCCGGAGAACATTGTGGAATCTGCTTGAACCCGGCCGCGTTCAGGCGGTTTTTGGCGTAAAAATAGAGTTCTCGATATGTAATGATGCCGTTCGTGTCGGCGTCGGCGGGTCCTTTCAGACCTGAGCGCAGCATGGCCGAAAACAGCCCGGAGGGAACTCCCGCCGGAGCCTCCTCGACGTCGAGGCATTCCGCGCAGGGCTCGAAATCGCGTGCCGCTCCGAAAAAGACGTGTCCCGGCCAGGGTCCTTTCCCCGCCGGCGGCTCCAGCCCGAAAGCCTGTGGTTGCAACGCATTCTCCGCGGAGGACGGGGGCAGGACCGGCGCTTTCAGCACCCTGGTCAGCCCGGCGGGTTGATCCGAAAAGCTCAGACTGCGGTTTGCCGATCCGGAAAAGCAGGAGTCGATGACGCAGAAGAATTTCCGCCCCTGGAGCGTGGCGAAATACCGGTCGAGGAGATCGTCTGTCAGGAGCCCGTTTCGCTCGTAATCCCAGGGGGCGATGCTCTCGTCCTGCCCGTCCGGTTCGTCGCCGTCACGGTCCGCGACACGGAATCCGTGCCCGCAGAAATAGAACAGAACCGTGTCTCCTGGATCCGTGCCTTTCGCCAGATGCACTGCGAATGTTTCGAGAATCTTTCTTCCCGTCGCTTCGGCATCGAGGAGGGTGACGATGTCCGCATCCCGGAATCCATACCTGCCGATGAGGATTTTTTTCAGGAATAGGCAGTCGTTCACGCAGCCCTCGAGACGGTCTCGGGATGACGGATACGCGTTGATGCCCACGAGAAGAGCCTTGAGACGGGCACCCTGGGCGATGCCCGAAAGGCTCAGAAAAAGAGCAATGAATGCGCAGATCCTCGCAAGCGCAGGAAGGCGGAAATCTCTCATCGTCTCACTCCCGAAATCTCTGTTCTTGCGAAGAGTCTACCAGAAATTCGCCCCCTCGGTGCTCTTGTCACGATTTTCCGGGTTTGTTACCCTGATCGTACACAGACGCATTCGTTCGAGAGGAAAACACCACACGTCCTTTGCGCCGTACCGCCTTCGGCCCGAAGATGACGAAGGTCGCAGTCGGGGTGATCCGCGCAGGGAACGGAGAGCCGGGGAGGAGCCATGTCGTGCCGTTTCGTGCGACCGATGGTCGTATGTATATTGATAAGTATTGCATCGACTCCTGTGAGCGCCGATCGCACAATGGCGATCTCGTTCGTCGAACAGGGTCTGCGGGCGGCGGATGTCGATGCGAAAATCCGGTGTTTCACGCAAGCCTGGGAGGCGGATGAGACCTATGCGGTTGCCGCGATCAATCTGGCGACGGCCTATCAGAAGAAGGGAAAAACCGATGACGCCGTCCGCCTGTTCCAGGCCGCGCTCGAGATCGCGGAAGCGGCGGGCGACGCTCCGGCAGCCGCACAGGCGCTGTTCGGCCTCGGCGATGTCGCCTATGAAGGAAGACGGTACGGAACCGCCTGGGAATACTACCGGAAAGGGCTTGTTCACAGTCCCGGCGATCCCGAGACGAAGAGCCGGATCGCGACGCTGAAAAAAAATATGCCCCAATATTTCACCTCCGACGGCGAGTTCCTGTTCAAAGACCGGGATCAGATCGCCGCCGGCCTGCAGTTGAAGCGCGGCACGGGGGTCGTTCCTCGGTCTGACGGCGTCGATCTGCCGATTCCCTTCGAATACGACAGCGACGGAATCTCGACGGAAGCGGAACTGCAGATGGCCGCGCTGGAAGAGGCGGTGAAGACGCTTGCGCTGGGCATCATCGTCATCAACGGCCACTGCGATTCCCGGGGCGATCCGGAATACAACCTGAGGCTGTCGAGGCGCAGGGCCGAATCGGTGAAGCGGCGCCTGATGAAAGCCACCGGCTTCCCCGCGGGCCGCTTCCGGACGAACGGATTCGGCTTCGAACGGCCCGTCGTGCCGGATGCCCGCACCGAGGCTGATCACCAGAAGAATCGCCGCGTCGAAGTCGCTCTCGAGGCGAAATGACGATGAACCGTTCCATCCTGGCAGGAATTCTTCTGACTGCTTTCTGCGTCCTGCTCGCCGTCGACGGCGCGTTCGCGAAACAACCCGCGGCAGCTTCGAAACCAACGCGCCGGTGGGTCACGCCATCCGCCTCGTCGCAACCGGACCTCGCCCAAACGGGGCAGATGCGTCGCGTCGCATTGCTGATCGGGAACGCGGCGTATCGCTTTGCGCCGCTGGCGAATCCGCTGAACGATGTGCGGCTGCTGGCTGCGACCCTGAAATCGTGTGGGTTTGACGTGCAGCTGCTCGAGAACCAGTCACGAAAGGGGATGATCGAGGCCCTGAAGGCGTTCGAGGAAAATCTCGCCGGCAAGGACGCCGGCCTGTTCTACTTTTCTGGCCACGGGTTGCAGATCAAGGGCGAGAATTTCCTGGTTCCCGTCGATGCCGAGGCCTCGACCGAGTCCCAGATTTCCTACGAGTGCTTCGAGGCGCGCCGGGTCATCGACGCGATGCAGGCGGCCCGGGCGCGGGTGAACATCATCATCCTCGATGCGTGCCGGAACAATCCGATCGTCAGGAGTTCGCGCTCGATCAGCGGCGGCCTCGCGAAAATGGAGGCCGGCGACCAGATGATCATCGCCTACTCGACCTCGCCTGGCGACGTCGCGCAGGACGGCAGCCAGGGCGGGAACTCCCCGTATCTCGCGAACCTGGTGAAGCAGTTGACGGTGCCCGGCCAGGAAATCGAATCCATGTTCCGGAACGTGCGCCGGGGCGTCCTGCGCGACACCGGGAACATGCAGAAACCGTGGGAACATACGAGCCTGGTCGACTCGTTCAGTTTCGTCCCCGGAACCGCGCCTTCCCGGCGCCCGCCCGAAGAGCCTGTTTCCGCAAATCCCGCGGGGGAACAGCCTGCGACGGAGGATCTGACCGGAGGATCGATAAGCGCCCTGGAAAAAGCGGCTGAACGGGGGGACGCCCGAGCTCAGGAACAACTTGGGAACAGGTATGAAAATGGCGATGGGGTGGCAAGGAATCCCGCCAGGGCTTTCGAATGGTACCGGAAAGCTGCGGCTCAGGGCCTGGCCAGGGCACAGTATCGGCTTGGAAACTGCTATCACGACGGATTCGGAGTCGCGAAGAATTTCTCCAGCGCAGCCGAATGGTATGAGAAGGCGTCTCAACAGGGCGAAAGAGATGCTCAGGTCAGTCTTGGCGGCATGTATGTATATGGGGAAGGCGTAAAACAGGACTTCGCCGCCGCCGCGGAGTTATATCAACGTGCCGCGCTGGCAGGCCATCCGTATGCCCAGATGAACATGGGATTGATGTGTGAGCGTGGCGACGGAATGCCTCGCAATATGTCCAAGGCCCTCGAATGGTATCGGAAAGCCGCTGACCAGGACCTGCCGGAAGCCTGGGGAAAACTGGGAGTATTATATAGCGGAGTCTTTGGAATACCCGGGGATCCCGCGAAAGCGAAGGAATGTTTGGAACGGGCGGCGGCGAAAGGGCATGCCGTCGCTCTCGAAAATCTTGGTGTGATGTATGAAACCGGAAACGGCGTGCCGCAGAATTTCGGCAGGGCGATCGAACTGTTCCAGCAGGCGGCAGACAATGGGGTGGTTCATGCGTTGTCGAAGCTGGGCGTTCTGTATGCGAACGGGACCGGGGTCGGCAAGGACCTGGCCAAGGCCGCGCGCCTGTTTCAGCAGGCAGCGGACCAGGGAGATGCCGACGGGCAGGTGAATCTCGGCCAGATGTACGAACTCGGGGACGGCATGCCGCAGGATTATTCAAAGGCATTCACCCTGTATCAGCAAGCCGCGGCACAGGGCAACGTGGGTGGTCGGGTCAAACTCGGCGTCTTGTACGCAGATGGGAACGGTGTCCCGAAGAACACCGCGAAGGCGTTCGAGCTCTTTCGAGGCGCCGCGGAAGAGGGGAATCCCATGGGCCAGACAAATCTCGGTTTCATGTACGAGCTTGGAGACGGGGTTCCGCAAGATTTCGCAAAGGCCCGCGAGCTGTATCAGCTGGCCGCGAATCAGGGATCTGCGATCGCCCGCTACAGGCTCGGGGCCATGTATGCGAACGGCCTCGGTGTCAGAAGAGATTTCCGCAAGGCCGCCGAGCTGTTTCGGAGCGCCGCCGAGCAGGGAAATGCCGATGCCCAGATGAACCTCGGGATGATGTACGAGCGGGGCGACGGCTTTCCACAGAATATCTTCATCGCTGCAGACTGGTACAGAAAGGCCGCAAGCCAGGGGCACGCCGAAGCTTTGAAGCGGCTCAACAGGCTGAATATGCCGAACATCCCCCCGATGCCGATGAGACACAGATGACGGACGGCGCTTTGTCCTGGCGGGGTAAAAAAGACGGGGTCAATAATTTCGCCGGTCGAATTTCGGCAGGGAGAGCTTTGGAAGAACCTGGTAGACGTCGTTCGGCGTGAAAACGACAAGGTCGCTCAGCTTGAACATGCGTTTCGCGGATTTGTGCGACCGGTGAATGAGCTGGTTCAGCTGGTCGAGATCGCCGTTCCCGACCTGCTTTGAGAGCGTGATGTGCGGCTTGAAGTTCTCGGCGTCGGCGTGGGGAAACGGGTCGATCGCCTTTCCGAGCCCCAGCCTGACGGCCTCATGAAACTCCTGCAACTCCCTGCTCGGAAGCACCTTGAGATAGACGAGCGGAGACTTTTCGGCGGCATAGGAAAACAGGCCCAGCCCCCGCACGAACACCTTCATGGGAAGAAACGGCCTGGCGATCTCGGCGATGCGCGGCAGAAGGTGGCGAACATCCTGCTCCGTCATGCCTTCGTTCGGATACGCGAGATACTTGATCGTCAGGTGCGACAGGTCGATCGGGTCGAACTTCACGCATAGCCCGTTCAGCCGGCGGTGCCACGTCGCGATCAGCCGCCTGCTCTCCGCCGGCAGCCTGAACGCCAGCGTATACGGCAACCTGCATCCCCTGTTGTCCATGATATATATCTTTATTATATTTGTATGCTTGAAAATTTCCGGTCGCAAAACCGGCTTGCCACCATCGTTTCAAACTTCACTCTTCGAACTTCAAACTTCATCTGTTACCAAGAAAGCCCCGGATGATTCCGGGGCTTTCATGGTAACAGATGCGATTAGAGTGTGTCGAGAACCTTGGTCTGGGCGTTGAACTCCTCGATCAGCTTGTCCCACTTCGGGGCCTGGGCAGCGGCTTCGACCCAGAACTCGGGATCCCATAGCTGGTTGATTTCTTCGAACGTCTTCCCTTGCTGCTCGACCCAGGTGTAATACTTGAGGTTGTGCAGTTTCTTGCGGTCGTGGTAGCCGAGCTCATGCACGTGCTGGATGCTCTCCCCGAGCAGATACCGCTCCCAGTCGATGACCGCCTGGGTGGAACTGTATTTCCCGTGCGACTGCTGCAGCTCGGTCACGCGCGAGGCATACATCTCGGCGGCGTCCGTGAACGGCATGAACAGCACGTCATTCTCGTCCATCTCGAAGAACTTCGCGGTCTTGATGGCCGAGAGCATGTTGCTGATGCTGCTGATGCCCATCAGAGGCAGCATCTTGATGACGTCCTCGGAAACGCCCGCATCGCGAAGCGCCTTGTGGCCTTCCGGCTCGTTGAACAGGCGCAGGATGCGCATGCAGTTCTCGTCGTCGACGGCCACGACGCCGTCGGTGTTGCGGACGTTGTGGACCCACGGTACGTGCTTGTCGCCGATGCCTTCGATGCGGTGATCGCCGAACCCGTTCCAGAGCAGGGTTGGGCACTGGAGCGCCTCGGAAGCGATGATCTTGCTGTGCGGAAAGACGGTCTTCAGGTAATCGCCGGCCGCGATCGTCCCGGCCGAGCCGGTCGCGGAAACCCAGGCGGCAAGCCTGTTGCCGGGCTTCGCAATCGCCTTGAACGCCTCTTCGACGGCGGCGCCGGTGACATGATAGTGCCAGTTATAGTTGCCGAACTCGGCGAACTGGTTGAAGATGACGACCTTGTCGCCGCGGGTCTTGATCAGCTCCCAGCACTTGTCGTAGATCTCCTTCACGTTCGACTCGCAGCCGGGGGTCGCGATGACCTCGCTGGTGCCGATCTTGCGCAGCCAGTCGAACCGCTCCTTGCTCATGTTCTCGGGCAGGATGGCGATCGCGGGCGTGTCGAGCAGGGCGCAGTCGTAGGCGCCGCCGCGGCAGTAGTTGCCGGTGCTGGGCCAGACGGCCTTCTGGGTTGTCGGGTCGAACTCGCCGCTGACGAGCCGCGGAACGAGACAACTGAACGCCGCGCCGACCTTGTGGGCCCCGGTCGGGAAATACTTGCCGATCAGGCCGACGATGCGGGCCTTCACGCCGGTGATCTTCGAGGGCAGCTCGAAATAATTCACGCCGCCGAACGTGCCGCTGTTCACGTCGTTGTGCCAGTTGATGCGGAACAGGTTGATCGGGTTCACGTCCCACAGGCCGACGCCGTTCAGCTTTTTCAGCACCTTCTCGGGAATCAGCTTCGGGTTCTTCATCTGGGCGTAGGTCGGGATCAGGATGTGCTTCTCATGGCATCGCTTCACGGTATTGGCAAGCACGTCCTTGCGCATCTTGAGTTCGAACTTCTTTGCGTATTTCGACATGGTGTTCTCCTCGATGTCTGGAAAGAAAGCCGGCCGGGGCTTCCCCCGGCCGGACTGGAAGCGGATTACGGGTAGATGTGCGTCCCGGCCTGGCCCTTGACGGCCCGGGCCAGGTTTTCGGGGTTCGTGATGATCGCGTGCTTGCCGCCCGCGCGCAGGAAGTTCAGGACCGCCTTGCACTTGGGAAGCATCGAGCCCGGCTTGAAGTGACCTTCCGCGATGTATTTCTCGAGTTCGAGCGCGGTGCACTTGTCGAGAGCCTTCTGGTCGGGCTTGCCGAAGTTTAGATACACCTTCTCGACGGCCGTCGAGATGATGAACGCATCGGCTTTCAGATTCTTGGCGAGCAGGCCCGATGCGTAATCCTTGTCGATGACCGCAGCAACGCCCTTGAGCATGCCTTTCTCGTCGCGAACGACCGGGATGCCACCGCCGCCGACCGCCACGACCACGAAGCCGCGGTCGGCCAACGCCTTGATCGAGTCTTCCTCCACGATTTCCTGGGGCAGGGGGGAGGCAACGACGCGCCGCCAGCCGCGGCCCGCGTCTTCCATGATGTCCCAGCCTTCCTTCTCCTTGCGCGACTTAGCCTCGGCCTCGCTGTAGAACTTGCCGATCGGCTTCGTGGGCTTGAGGAAGGAGGGGTCGTCCTTGTCGACGACGACTTGCGTGACGACCGTCACGACGTCCTTCTTGATGCCGCGCTTCTTGAACTCGTTCGCCAGCGCCATCTGGAAATTGTACCCGATCGCGCCCTGGGTGTCGGCCACGCAGGAATCGAGCGGAACCGGATGGATCTGGGAGATCGACAGATCGCTGCGCAGCAGGATGAAGCCGACCTGCGGCCCGTTGCCGTGCGTGACGACGACGTTGTACCCGGCCTCGATCATGTCGGCGATGTGAACCATCGTATTGCACGCGGCCTGATACTGATCGGGAACGCTCTGGCGCTTCTCGTCCTGAATCAGGGAATTGCCGCCGACGGCGACGACGGCCAGTTTGCTGGTCTTCGGTTGTTCGGTCATGGGTTCCTGTTTTCCTTTCGGTGTCATAGAAAGATATCTATGGCTATAAAGACGTCACTTCTTGAGCGCCAGCGGCAGCATGGCGTAGAACTCGGCGCACTTCACCACCTCGGCGAGCGGCACCTGGTCGTTGACGGTGTGCGCATGCACCTCGTTGCCGGGGCCGAAGCCGATCGACGGGATGTTCGCCTTGCCCATCCAGTAGGTGCCGTTGGTCGAGAAGACCCACTTGTCGACGACCGGTTCCTTGTCGTCGTGGCAGGCCTTGTAGGCTTCGATGCCCGCGCGGACGAGCGGATGCTTCGGATCCAGGGCCCACGGCGGATAATACTTGCTGACCGGGAAGACGAAGCCGGTATAGCTGGGCGTATCGTAGAACAGCTCTTCGACCTTGCCGTTCTTCATGCTGGGCAGCGACTCGAGCTCCTTGATCGACGACTCTTCGTTCTCGCCGAAGGTCAGGCGCCGGTCGAGGTAGATCGTGCACTCGTCGGGAACGGCGTTCAGGCTGGGAGTCTTGCACTCGATCTTCGAAACCACGACCGAGCCCTTGCCCAGGAACGGGTCGTCCTTGAACATGTGCGACATCTTGCTGATCTCGTCGATGATCGGGGTCATCTTGTAGATCGCGTTGTCGCCCCGTTCCGGAGCCGATGCGTGGCAGGTGCGCCCCTTGGTCGTCACCTTCAGCTCGACGCGGCCGCGGTGACCGCGGTAGATGCGCATGCAGGTCGGCTCGCCGATGACGACGAAATCCGGCTTGATCTTCTCGGTCTCGACCAGCGAATGCGGGGCGATGCCATCGCACTCCTCTTCCATGTTGCCGAAATAGTACAGGCTATAGCCGTCGAGCAGGTTCAGGTCCTTCAGGATCTTGAGCGCGTAGACCATGCCGGGGGTCGAGCCCTTCTCGTCGCAGGCGCCGAGCGCATACAGGATGCCGTTCTCGACCTTGCCCTTGAAGGGGTCCCATTTCCACTGGGTCGGGTCGGCGATACCGACGGTGTCGATGTGGCTGTCGAACACGATCTTGACGGGGCCGTTGCCCACGCGTCCGACCGAGTTGCCCATCTTGTCGACGAACACCTCGTCGAACCCGAGCTTCTTCATCTCGTCGTTGATGCGCTTCACGACATCGCCGATCTTCGATTCGTAGCTCGGAATCGCGCAGATGTCGCGCATGAACTGGACCATCGCCGGCTCATGCTTCTTGACTTCGGCCTGGATCTTTTCAATCATGCCCTTGTCGATCTTCATGTGGTGCTCGCTTTCCTTGTCTTGGTGTATTCAGAACCGTTCCCACAGGGAACGGGCCAGTTCGCGCGACTTTGCGCACATCTCGGCTTCCTCGCCGTCGGCCAGGAAGGTGAGTTTGCCGTCGTCGTAGATTTTTTTGCCGCGACAGATCGTCGTGTTGACCGTAGCGCTGGTGAGGCCGAACAGCATGTGGCCCAGCGTGTTGCCGGCGTTGATCGGGGTCGGAGGCAGGTAGTTCCAGATGACCATGTCGCTGGCGGCGCCTTCCTCAAGCACGCCGATCGGCGTCTTGAAGATGTTCGAGGCCAGGGCCGGGTTGTTCTGGGAATACATTTTCCATACTTCCCCGTATGCTTTGCGCGGGTCACCGGCCTGGTGCTTGTGCAGGATGTTCGCCAGGGCGAAATCCGGCAGCGGGGACGGGGACATGCCGTCCGTGCCCATCATGACCGGCACTTTTTCCCGCATCATCAACTCGATGTTTGCGCAGCCGACCGCGTTGTTCATGTTCGAGCGCGGGTTGTGCGCCACGTTGGTGCGCGTGAGCGCCAGCGTGTGGATGTCCATCTCGTCGACGTGGACGCAGTGCGCGAAAATGCTGTCGGGGCCGGTGAGGCCGACCCGGTGCAGACGGTCGACGACCGAACGGAAGCCGCGCCGGCGGGCATCCTCGAGGTCGGCCTTGTCTTCGCAGACGTGGATGTGACACCCGACCTTGAGCCCCTTGGCCAGTTCGGCGGCCCGGGCCAGCGTCGAATCCTCGATGGTCATGCTCGCGTGCAGGCCCATCATCGCGGCCATGTCGGGCTCGCTGTCGAGCTTGATGCCCCGGATGAAGTTCGCGTTCTCCTCGAGGCCCGCGTCACGCCGCGAAGCGCCATCGCGGTCGGAAACCTCGTAACAGAGACAGCCGCGGACGCCGCACTTCCGAAACGCCTGCTGAAGCGTGTTCAGCGAGCCGCCGATCGCGTGAGGGCTGGCGTGATGATCGATCAGGGTCGTGACGCCGGAGCGAACCGCTTCGAGAAGCGGGATCATCGCGGTCAGATACAGATCGTCGGGTTTGAGGGCCTTGTCGAGCCGCCACCAGAGCCGCTCGAGGATCTGCACGAAGTTCTCGGGCGGGGCGTCCTTCAGGGCGATACCTCGCGCGAACGTCGAATACAGGTGCATATGCGCGTTGATCAGGCCGGGCGTCAGCAGCAGCCCGTTCGCGCTTTCGAATTTCGCCTTGGGAAAGCGCTTCTTCAGCTCGTCCGTCGTTCCAACGCCGTGGATCTTCTTCTCGTCGAAAGCGACCGCGCCGTCCTCGATCACCTGGTGGTTGGTGCCGAGCGTCGCTACCGTAGCATGTCCGATGATCTTCATCCGTTCACCTCGGGTAAAAGTATCCCTCGTAACAACGATAAACGGCGATCCGTCACAGACGTTCGCCGCTCCTGTTCATAGCATGGAGAATATGGTGTGGAAGCCCGACACCGTCATCCCGTTCCTTATCGTACCGTTCTCTCGTTTCTCAAGAGAGGAACGGCCGAAATCTACCACACCCCCCGCCCATTGTCAAAAACTATGGGTTTCGGAAAACGCCACGTGTTTCCGTCGAGGCGGGTTTGAATCCCGCCCCGACACCAGCATTTTACGCTTTGCCGAAATACAGCTCGCGGCTGCGGCGGTTCTGCAGACGAACGATTTCGGACAACTCGTCGTCGCTGAAGCGGGTGAACTTGCCGGCGTTGATGAGCAGCTCGCCGTGGACGACCGAGAGATCGACGTTATCGACCGCGCAGAAGACCAGCGCCGCCAGCGGGTCGGTCGAGCTGCCGGCCTGCCGAAGCGAGTCGAGCCTGAAACCGACGAAGTCGGCTTCCATGCCGGCCTTCAGAAACCCGATGTCATCACGGCCGAGCACCTTCGCACCGCCGAGCGTGGCCATCTTCAGCACGTCCTTCGCCGTGATGCACTTGGCGCCGTTCTTCACGCGCTGCAACAGAAGGGCGTTCCGAACTTCCAGCATCATGTTCGAACAGTCGTTGCTGGCCGAGCCGTCGACCGCGATGCTGACGGGAACCCCGGCCTTCTGATACTCGACGATCGGCGCGATGCCCGAGCCGAGTCGCATGTTGCTGGTCGGGCAATGGGCGACGCCGCCCTGCGCCTTCGCCATGCGTGGGATCTCGGTGCCGGAAATATGGACGCAGTGCGCGTAGAACGAGTTGTTGTCCATCCATTCCAGCTGTTCCATCAGCTCGAAGGGGCGGCAGCCGTACATCTTGATGCAGAAGTCGTCCTCGTCATGGGTCTCCGCCAGGTGCGTGTGACATTTGAGGCCGTTCCTGTTGGCATACCGCTTGGCCTCGACCATCAGCTCCTTCGTCACAGAGAACGGGGAGCAGGGCGCCACGACGATGCGCGTCATCCCGCCCGACTGCGCCTCGTGAACCTTCTTCACCAGCCGGTCGGTCTCCTCCATGATGACGGCTTCGGTCTGCACGACGGAATCGGGCGGCAGGCCGCCGTCCTTCTTCGAGCGCGACATGCTGCCGCGGCACAGGTGAAACCGGAGGCCGGCGCGCTTCGCAGCCGTGACTTGGCTCTCGAACAGATGGGACTGGCCCGCGGGAACCAGATACGAATGGTCGACGGCCGTGGTGCAGCCGCTCTTGAGGAGTTCGAGTGCCGCGACCGTCGTTGACAGGTGAAAATCGTCGGCCGTCAGCTTCGCCCAGAGCGGATACAGGTTGACGAGCCACTCGAACAGCTCGGCGTCCTGAACTTTCGGAAAATTGCGGGTCAGCGTCTGATAAAAGTGATGATGCGTGTTCACGAGGCCGGGAATCACGATCATTCCTTCGCCGGAGATGCTTCTGGCGGTGCCGGCCTTCTCCGCAAGCTCCGATGCGGATCCGACGGCGGCGATCTTCGAGCCTTCGACGAGCAGCGAGACGTTTTCCAGGACAGGTTCGTCACCACCGGCCCAGAAGTAGCTGATATTCCTGATGAAGAGGTTCATTCCATTCCTCCGGAGGTATTTTTCTCAACGGCACATATTACCACAACAAAGGGCAAAATCGCACGATGCCCTCGTCGCAGGGCAAGTGCATCCGCATTATTGAGCCCTGTATAACAAAATGCCAGTTTCGCGTTCCCGTTCGTGCTGAGCCTGTCGCGAAGCACGAGAGACCCTCGTCCTTCGACAAGCTCAGGGCGAACGGGAGATTCGCTGAATCACTGAACGGAATTTCATCTGCGCCATCTGCGGACCGGTTCCTGTTCCGGTGTCCGATTTGTCCCCGCCGGGATTGACCGGGGTGGGTGCTTGTGCTAGACTTCGCCCAACAATCGGTTCAAGGAGCAGCAGAGAAGATGAAGAAGCGGATCATTCGAGCTTTTCTCGGCGCGGGAATCGCTGCCGGCATGATGATGAGTGGCCCTCTCGCGGTGAACGCCGCCGAGAGCAAGGATCCTTCCAGCATGGTCAACATCGGCGGAGACGCCGGTGCCGCGATCGAACCCGAGATCGAACTGAAGGTCGGCGACCCCGCTCCGGAATTTTCGCTTCCGAACCTCGTCACCGACAAGATGGAAAGCCTGAAGGATTACTCCGGCAAACCCATCATTTTGTTCTTCATTCAGAGCGCCTGCTACTCCTGCCTCCAGGAAGCCAAAGCGCTCAAAACCCTCAAGGAGCAATACCCCGGCATCGAAATCATCGCGATCGGCGTTGATCTCCTCGGAAAACCGATGCTGGTCTCCTGGGCTGCCCACAACAACATCAATTACCCTGTGCTTCTCGACCCGATCTTCTCGGTGCCCGAGAAATACGGCTTCTCCTTCACGCCCAGTTCCGTCGTTATCGACAAGGCCGGGAAGATCGCGATGGTTCACGCCGGCTATCGTCCCCAGGACCTGAAGCTGTTCGAAGACAAGATCAAGGAACTTCTGGCGCAGAAATGACGTGACGGGCGGCCCCGCCGGCAGGCAGGGCCGTCGTTGCATGACCTGTCTTTCCTCGACGCGAACGCTGGCAGGATATCCCGAGAGAGATTCGGTAATAGTGAGAGCTATACATAAAGGAACCGATGGCCGGCCATGACACAGGAAGCTGTCGACAGGAAGAACGGTGCGGCCCTGACGCCCGCGCAGGTGGATATTCTCATCTATACCTGGCGGCAGATCTGCGTCGAGGAGCACCTCGAGGGCGTCTTCGCCCTGCTGGTCGATTCCGCGAGACGCCTGACCGACGCCGAGCACGCCTCGATCGCTCTCATCGAGGGCTCGAAACTGCGGTTCGTCGGCTCGACGCGCGAAGACCAGGCTGCCCGTGGGAACGTCGTCGTCCCCCTCGGCGCCGGGATCCCCGGCAAAGTCGCCCAAGACGGTATAGGGCGCCGTATAGAATGCGGCGATTACGTGAGCCCGGTTACGCGCATCAACGCCCCGCCTGTCCATAACCTCGAGCATCGCTCCCTGGCCTGCGTGCCGCTGAAGGTTCGCGAAGAGATCATCGGAACCCTCCAGGTGTACAACCGCGTCGGCGCCCCCAAATTCGACGAGACCGATCTCGAAGCGCTCCAGGTGCTCGCCGACCATTCGTCGGTCACCGTCGAACGGCTGCGCCTCCAGAAAAACCTGCTGATCGAGTCCAGTCGGGTGCGTGGAATCTTTCAGGCTCTTACCGACGGCATCATGGTCGTCGATATGTCCGGCAACCCGGTTTTGTACAACCAGGCGGTCGAAAGCCTCTTCTTCCCCGACGGCAGACAGAACTACGCGCTCGCCACCTACGTCAGCAACGTCATCCGGAGCGGCGAAACCTCCGGTTCCTCCGAAGTGGTTCTGCTCAAACCGCACGAGATGATTCTTTCGAACCGCTTTGTCACGATCCCGGGAACGGCCGGCAACCCTGCGGAAGTGATCGTATCGATCCGCAACATCTCTGATCAGCGCGCGATCGACCGGCGGTTTTCCCAGTTCTACGCCCTGATGCTCCATAAGCATGCGAAGCTGATTCGACGAGCCTGGAAGCAGAAGGATCCGGTTCAATCGCGAAAACTGCTGCGCCGCCAGAAAGAATCGATGCGGCATCTCATCTCGCTGACAGAACTGAAGAGCGGCCCTCTGAGGCTCGAACGGGGAAACTGCAGCCTTACCGACATCTACAGCAAGGTGAAAGCCAGGTTCGAGCGCGGCTTCCAGCGCATCGGAATCCGCCTCGAAGATTCGGGACTGCTTTCCCATGGCCAGATCGCAGGGCGCTTCGACAGCTCCCGCATGACCCTGATGTTCAAGACACTGTTCATGCAGGCGAAGCGCACCTTGAAAAATGGCGAGAAATTCATCTGGAATGCCCTGCCGTCCGTCGGACGTATCGACCTATTCGTTGGCATGCAGGGCGCGGGCATTTCCGAACATATCCGTCAGGACGCTCTCGACTGGAACGCTCAGGTCGACCGCATCATTTCGGGGGAAAGCACATCGCTCGACCTCGACCTCGCCTTCCTCGGACACATGGTTCATGCCCATAAGGGTACGATCACGATCTGCCGCGACAGCGACGACGAGACGTCGATCAAAGTCGCGCTTCCCCTGGGGTAATATGAGATGATTCCGCTCAACGATTCAACCCGCATCAGAAGATACGCTTTCGACGAGGTCGTGCGCGTACCCTGCCTGCTGAGCGAAGTCGGGAAGGTCCGCGACCGGATCGGGAGCAAGCTCGAGACTCTCGGATACAGCCCCCGCGTGAAAATGAACATTGCGCTTGGCCTCGAAGAGGCGATGATGAACGCAATCGATCATGGCAGCCTCCGCGGTCAGCCGGTCATCGAGGTCGGCTCGACCGTCAACGCCCAATGCTGCATCCTCCAGGTCACCGATTTCGGCGGCATCACCTTCAACCCGGAGTATTTCGAGAAGCTCGCCGAAGTGAAAGAATGGGGTAAGGGCGGGCGAGGCATTTTCCTGCTGAAGCGCCTGATGGATGAAGTGTACTACTTCTTCCATCCTGAGAAGAGCACCTCTGTCGTCATGATCAAATACAGGGAGGCTCCACCGGCCATGCCGGAAGCCTGAATCAGAAACCAGCCGGGAGGTTGAACGGGCGGTACACAAAATCGAACGTGTTCCTGTTTCGTCAGACCTGCGGAAGGCCTTGAACACAGGGTTTGATGGGGTGAAAAACTTTTTTTGAAAAAGGGTGTTGACTCGAAGACCCGAAGGTGTTACTATAGACCCTACCAACGGGGCGCACCCCCCGAGGTACCGATCGAAAGACCGGGGCTCATTGAGAATAAGATCGAGGGACCAAGGAAGACGCCAAGTGGGCTTCCGGGCGTGGTCGCAAGATTGCGCCGAGGAAGTTGAGTTTGTTAGACCGAAGTAATTCGGGATAAAAACTCCATGAGTTGATAGAAGGCGGATCTGCAAAGAAACGCTTTTGAATAATTTTCGTGGAGAGTTTGATCCTGGCTCAGGACTAACGCTGGCGGCGTGCCTAACACATGCAAGTCGAACGGTTCTGTTCGTGATAGCAATATTGTGGACAGGATAGTGGCGAACGGGTGAGTAACACGTAGGTAATCTACCCTTTGGATGGGAACAACTCAGGGAAACTTGAGCTAATGCCCAATGAGACCACGTCCCGGGAGGGATGGGGCCAAAGGCGGGGCGAAAGTCTCGCGCCAATGGATGAGCCTGCGGCCTATCAGCTAGTTGGCGGGGTAAAGGCCCACCAAGGCGAAGACGGGTAGCCGGCCTGAGAGGGCGAACGGCCACACTGGGACTGAGACACGGCCCAGACTCCTACGGGAGGCAGCAGTGAGGAATTTTCCGCAATGGGCGCAAGCCTGACGGAGCGACGCCGCGTGAGGGATGAAGGCTTTCGGGTTGTAAACCTCTTTTGTTTGGGAAAAAGGTCCGCGTGCTCATACCACGTGGATTTGATGGTACTAAGCGAATAAGCCCCGGCTAACTACGTGCCAGCAGCCGCGGTAATACGTAGGGGGCGAGCGTTGTCCGGAATTACTGGGCGTAAAGGGCGTGTAGGCTGTTGGGTAAGTCTGGTGTGAAATGCTACGGCTCAACCGTGGCACTGCGCTGGAAACTGCCTGACTGGAGTGCAGGAGGGGTCACTGGAATCCCCGGTGTAACGGTGAAATGTGTAGATATCGGGGGGAACACCTGTGGCGAAGGCGGGTGACTGGCCTGCAACTGACGCTGAGACGCGAAAGCGTGGGGAGCAAACAGGATTAGATACCCTGGTAGTCCACGCTGTAAACGATGAGTGCTAGGTGTAGGGGGTATCGACTCCCTCTGTGCCGCAGCAAACGCATTAAGCACTCCGCCTGGGGAGTACGGTCGCAAGATTAAAACTCAAAGGAATTGACGGGGGCCC
>DAOSOK010000019.1 GCA_035373905.1 Candidatus Ozemobacteraceae bacterium
AAACTCAAGATCATGGCTCTTCATGAGACAAAGTACGCTTTAGTCGGATGAACCTCTTTTCTGATCGTGAGGTGTTCATGAACGCCCTTCACGCATGGGATGTTTCGCCCTCGGAGGCGATCGAGATTCAGCAATCGCTTGTGAAGCGGATCGTGCGGCGGGGAGATTCAAGCGCCCGCCTGATCGCCGGCATCGATTGTTCGTTCGAAAAAACGACCGGCGAGGCAGCCGATCGCGGAACGATATATGCCGCTATTGTCATCTGGGACAGCAGGACGGGAACGACGGTCGAAGAGGCCTTCTCTGTCATGCCGGCCACGTTCCCGTATGTGCCGGGTCTGCTGACTTTCCGGGAGGGCCCCGCCGTGCTGGATGCCTGGCGCACATTGAAAACGAAGCCGGACGCGGCGATCTTCGACGGCCACGGCATCGCCCACCCCCGAGGCATCGGCATCGCCTCCCACCTGGGCCTCTGGCTCGACCTCCCGAGCATCGGCTGCGCCAAAAGCCGCCTGTGCGGCGAAGCCGAAGAACCTGGCCCCGAAGCCGGCTCGGTGTCGGACCTGCGCCTCGATGACCGCCTCATCGGCAATCTCGTCAGAACCCGATCAAACGTAAAGCCCGTATTCGTCTCAATCGGCCATAAGATTTGCCTGGAAGCCGCCGTCAGGCTCGTTCTTTCATCCTGTCGAGGCTACCGGCTTCCCGAACCCACCCGCCTCGCTCACATTGCCGGAAACCGCTTGCGTTTGGATTGATGGATGGAATAAGCAGCATGCTCCAAAGAAAGGCACAGGCCTCCGAACATATCCGAAGGCCTGTGCGTTGGGGCGAATCTCTTAGAACGTCAGCTCTTCTGAGCGGTAGGGGAGATTCTGGATAATCTTCCAAACCCCTTCTTCTTTGGCCCAGCCAACGACCTTCGTCACAGGTCCCACACTCGCGTTTGCTCCGCTCGTTTTGTTCGTCGCAGTTGCCGAGAAGCTTACCGTCACACTCGCCGTCGTTTCGGTGGTAAAGTTGATGTCCTGAACGCTGAAGGTGTAGGAATTGACAGTCCACTTAGTATACCGATCCTGCATCACCGTCCGGAAATCCTCATATCCATATCCCTGGGGTTTCGGTGAGGCTGTCGAGTCGAGATGTTCAGATATATACATGAGAGCTGTATTCAACGTCTCAGCCGTTTTCAAGTTTTGCTCAACGGCAGTGTTGTTCGTCTTGATAGCGGAATATTCCGTCTGCAGCTTGGTTTTCAGGGCATTAACAAGAGTGGTGATCGCGCTCAGGTCGGTAAGGGTTTTCCCAGCTTCCGGTGCAACCCCGAGCGCGGCTGTGATCGCGGCGACGATTTGCGCCACAACAGCATCGCTCAGCGAAGGCTTATTCGTCTGCTGCCAGGTCAGAAGCGCTTTTGCCGTCGAAATAGAATTCACTTCAATCGTTTTGTCGGCATTGAGCACACCGATATTGTATCGGAAATCAAAGCCATTCTCATTCGTGACCTTGATCAGGACGTCGTCATCAGGAGTGACCGTAAGGGTGAACGAATTTCCGGACAAGGCAACCTGCTCGGAGATCGAGGTTCCCGTTTTTCCATAGGCCCTCGCTTTCAGGCCTGTCGGAATCGCCCCACGAACGGATGCGTTCCAACCTGCAGCAATCGTGTCAGGGCCCGCAACGGTTCCGGTCACCGTATAGGAAGCCGGGGTCGAAGAGCCACCGCCACCGCCGCCACCACAGCCTGTCGAGAGGGTGAGAGCTGCAATAGCAAGAACCAGAAGAAGGAACTTAGAACGCATATTCATACCTCGCTTCAATGGAGTAGTATCCAAATCTGTCGTTTCGAAGGGTGTTGTAGATGGAAGGCAGGGTCTCCGGCGAATACAGGTCCGTCGAGACCGACACGGCGCCGAGGTCCGAGAAGCCCAGGTCGTAGTGACCAACACCGTTCATGAGGACTCCGCCTGCAATACCGACCTGGAGGCGTTTTCCAGCCTTGTAACGGAGAGACCCGGTGAACTCGTGCCGAAGCTGATACAGCTCGGGCTTGCTCGAGCGCCATTCGGCGCCAATGTTGAGGTCTTTATGGTTGAACCAGGACCAGCCCAGCCAGGCCGATTTTGCCTTCTGAACCGTCTGAAAGCTTCTCATGCGCCCATTCGATGCGCCGGCCTGGATGCGTTGCCGATGAGAAACCCAGTGGCGGAGTTCCCAGTATGACTTGTCCGTATCGGCATCAGCAAACTCGATCGTGGCATTTCCGCGAACCGAAGGATACGGGTCGATATAGCGTGTTTCCTTGCCGATCCAGAACTGGGTGCGGGCCGACGAGTCGGCCTGAGCGTGACAGTCCATGCAGGAATTGCGGCTCGGAATATCCGCGCGACTGCGCCAAAGCATTCCTTGAAGCGTATCGACATCGGTGTCGAAATCGAACTTGCTCACGATGCCCTTGAGCCGGGTTTTGATCTCGTCACGCCGGAATTCGATACGGTCGAACAGGGAAATCGCGTGCCCTTCAAGCGTGGCTTTGCCCCGTCTGCCCTGGAACGAGTCCGGGACAACGAGTTTCGAATACTCATGGAATCGCTTGATTCGAATCACCGGTCCATCGTATTCATCGCCATCGTGTGCAACCGTTCCAGAGGCATTTGCCGTCGCAGAAAACAGGCTGCACGCCGCAACGACGAACACCAGCAGAAGCCCTGATAAAATGCGTTTCATCGGGGTCAGATGTTATCACAAAACAGGAGAGAAAGGAAGGTCATCCAGCATCGCACGACAGCGCACTACCGAAGCGACTGTTCTGGTCAGATTTCTCTTGCAGCCCAGGGCGTTCGCCACACAGCTTGAACGTACATGTATATCAATGAATGTACATCACAGATTGAACTGGGACTTGAGGTATGGAAAATCCTGCCAGACCATCCAGCCGTTCGCTTCCTTGCGCCAACCGATCACCCAGTTGACGGGGCCATAAGAGCCCGAGATTCCCTCTGAAGAGGATTTTGGTGATACGCTGAGATACATGCTCACGGTAACCTTTGCCGTCGTCGGTGATGTGAATCTGACGTTCAGCGGGGTAAACGAATAATCTTTGATTGTAAATCGGGTATACCTGTCGTCCGTAACCGAGATGAAATTGCGTTTTGAAATGGTGATTCCTGATTTCGTCGAATGGAGCTGGCTGGAGATATAAACATACACGTCCGAGAGCTTTGCAGGATCTGTGTTTGCAGCAAGAAGAGCCGTTGCAATGCGTGAATTGTTCTCGATGATCGACCGATAGGCGGTTTCATACTCTCCCAGATCGCCTCTGACCTTATCAGCTGCCGCCTGGATAAAGCTTGCCATGCTTCCGATCGATTGCCACCCTAGAGCTTCGGTAATAGAGGCCACGATCGCCTTCAGATGTTCGTCATCGTCAGCAAGGTCCGCGAACCATCCCGTGTGATTCCAATTCAGAAATGCGCGCGCCGTCGAAGATGCGTTGATGACAATGCCACTTTTACTTTCAGAAAAGAATCCCAGGTGGAATCTGAAATCGAATCCTTTCGAGTTCGACGCCTTGATATAGGCGTCGTTGTCCGCCGGCAGGGTAATAGAGAAACGCCCCTGATCATCCAGCCGCTGTTCCTCGGAAATAGGCGACCCGCTTTTTCCAAATGCCCGAACTGTCAAGCCGAGATCCGACCGGCTTGCAAACCCACGAACAGAAGCATTTTTCCATGCATCGCTCACACCATCGGGAACAACCACAGTTCCGGCCACGGTGAACATCTGAGGAGCCGAGGCCCCGCCACCGCCGCCGCCGCACCCCAGGGAAAAAGCGAACATAAAAAGGCCAACGATGACGAGGAAAAGGCGTGATGCAGAGCGCATTTTCAAAACCTCATTTCATTTGAGCAGCACCAACGAAACGTGATACTCAAAATATCATAAACGCCCGCGAAATAAAAGCGCCCCGGCGTTCACCGGGGCGCTCTTAGCAAAGATCAGATCACTGTTCCGTTCTGAAAACCATCGGGTTTGGATAGACGGCAACGTCTGCGCCATTCGCATCCTTGATGGTGCCGCTCAGGAGATAGACTTTGTAGATCCGGTCAGGGGCAAGGGCCTTTCCGGTGGTGACGACGAGCGTGCTCGTTCCAGACAGAGCAACCGTTCCGGCGTTTCCGGAGCCGACATTGCTGGTGACGGCGACGTCGGTCGTGGCTTCCTTGGTGATGCCGTCGTTCGTATACCGTTCGTAGCGGAAAACGGCATTGATAAGCTGGGGGGACTGGAGTGGGCCGCTGAAAATCAGGTTCATCGTCGAGCCGCTCGAACAGGATACCCGGTGTCCGTCGCTTCCCGGCCAGGACATAAGACGGGTGGCATCCGTGGGCAGGGTCTTGAAATAGCCGGTCATCGGGAGCTTGAGCCCCTTCCCGTCGAGATTCACCGTAGCGGAGTTGATCGTCAGGGAATACTGCGTGCCGGCCGTGAGGGCAACGTTCTTCGTGACGGTGATGGTCAGTGTCTTGGTCGGCGAATCATAGGCGAGGGTCAAGCCATCCGCTTGTGTAAGCGTGACGTTGTTGACGGTTACAGAAAGGCCTTCCGTCACACTCGCCAGTCCGGCATCGCTGAAGGTGATCTTGATGATCGCCCCGTTCATGTCGGTAGCCGCAATATTGGTCGGGTTGGCAGCATTGAAAGAAATGCCTTGGAAGGCATTTCCACCGTTATCGGAAATCTGGATACCGGCGATGGACAGGTATTCATAAGCTTCAGTCGGCAGAGAAACCTGGCCCGTCGTCGTTCCCGCACTTGTATTCGTGGTCACCGTTCCACCGGCCACGACGATGAGATTGCCGGAGGTGCTCGTATACACGGTCAAGGAGAGATTGCCTCCGACGGTCGCATTTGCCGTGGCGATTTCAATGAGACACTCGCTCGTCTCCGCAGAAGCCGTAATTACGCCTGCAGAAAACGCGATCACCTTGGCGGGGTTGTATTTGTCCTCGATCATGAACTGAAATTTGCCAGCGCCATCGAGTTCAACCATATCGCTGGTGAGGGAGGTGATATAAAAAACGTATTTATTGCTGATATTATCAAAGGTTGAAGTCAGCTCCTGCCAAATGCCATATTCAGACTTCACTTTGACCTTCACAACGTAGTTCGAAGTCTGCGCAGCGGATCTGATGCTGGCGATATTGAACGCTGCCGGCAAGTTGATCGCCAACCGGAGATTGGCAGGAGCAGAAACCGCCGATGATCCATCGTCATCGTAGCCCCAGAGGCCGTCGATGCGGCAGCCGGTCAGGAAGGGAACGAGGGCGATAACCAGGAAAAGCGCCAGAATCTTTCTCATGGGTGGGTACAATCCTCCTTATGATGTTCCGTGGTCTTTCCGGCCACTTGAGAAACCCGAACAGTGAAGATGAAAGACGTCTCACGTTGTACCGCCGGTTTTTTCATTTTTCCTCTCGGCGGCGTCAGACGGCAATTTACCAAATCCCGGAACGAGGGTCAAGGGAACGGAGAACCGGGGGATGAAACGGTTGTCAATTGCACCATTTCAGATTCTCAGTCCGACCATGAGAAAAATGAACCGCCGGTCCTGACAAGGATCGGCGGTCGGGTACGGAAGATTTCGCGCTCCCGGAAAAGGGAGCTGGTTTATCGCATGGACCAGGGGAAGATGTTGATGAGGCCGGTGGCGTGCATGGCGATCAGGGGGAGGGTGAGGAGGGCGCCGGCGGTGAGGAGGGCGGTCCATTCCTCGAGGGCCATGAAAGCGTCCATGCGAACCGGGTCTTTCGGGAACATTTTCTGGCGGACCGAGTAGGGTACGATGCCGCGCCAGAGGGCGCGGCCGTTCATGCGCCAGAAAATGGCCTGCGTTGCGCAAAGGGCGCCGACAACGAGCAGAAAAGCGAATACATAGCCCGCCACCAACATCTTCGCAACTCCTGAGTGAAATCGATACAGATCATCATTCCTCTTTGTATCGACATTTCTCGGGATTTTCCGTAGGGGGCGGGTCCAAACCCACATTCTTGCCCACATCTTCTCAAAGGCCGTTCAAATGCAGACTTGCAGGGCGGGTCTCCGTTTTTCGAAAATCGCGCCGTGACACCTTTCCGCCAGCTCGAACCGATTGCCTCCCGCTCATCTCCATGGCTTTGCCAGAACCCCTTAGAATCGCCATCCTGGCGATCTGCGGGGTGCCCGTCCTTCCTGGACGGGCATGGCAAGCCATGGGATTCGCTTACGGATCGGTTCGGCCGGCTCCAAGAGTGTCACTCTGCGAATTTCGAAAAACCGTTTCCATCAATAGCCGGTGTGGCGATTGGTGAAGGTACCATTCAAGAGTATCCCGCCGTGGGTAAGAATCAGGGTTCCAAACCCACCCCTACAACCGCCATGACGTTATCCTGCGGCGCACTCGGTGTCGGTGAGATAGCAGGCGGGGTCGGGCATCCAGGGGTCGTTGTGGATGCGGAAGGCGCGGACGCGGAGGGAGCCGCCGCACATGTTCTGAAAGCGGCAGGTTGCGCATTTTCCCTTGAGGAGGGGAAGGCGGTTTTTCAGGCCGGCCATCAGGGGGTCGGTGGTGTCGGGCCAGATCTGCGAGAACGGTCGTTCGCGAACGTTGCCGAAGGTTTTGTCCTGCCAGAACTGGTCGGGGTGGACGTTTCCGAACCAGTCGACGTCGCCGATGCCGACGCCGCTCGAGTGGGCGCCGCCGCCGTTCCATTCGAGAAGTTTTCTCACGGCTTCGGCGCGTTGCGGGTCTTCATTCAATAGCTTCATGTATAGATACGGCCCGTCGACGTGGTTGTCGACGGTCAGCACGTCGAGATCAACGCCTGCCTCGACGGCCTGACGGGTTCGCCGGCAGATGGTGTCGAGGGCGCGACGCGACTCTTCGTGGGTCAGATCTTCACCTTCGATCGTCCGGCCGCGGCCGGAATAGACGAGGTGGTAGAAGCACGCCCGGGGGATCTTCTCTTCGAGAAGAAAGTCGAAGATCGCGTCGAGATCGGCGACGTTCCGGCGGGTGAGCGTCAGACGCAGACCGACGCGCTGTCCGACGGCGCGACAAGTCCTGAAGCCGCGCATCGCCGCTTCGAAGGCGCCTGCGACTCCGCGGAACGAGTCATTCGTAGGCCCGATGCCGTCTAATGATATTCCAACATATATAAAACCGATATTTTTCAACCGGGAGGCGGTCGTTTCGTCGATGAGACTGCCGTTCGTCGAGAGAACGGGGCGAAGACCGCGCCCCACGGCATGTTCCGCGAGTTCGAACACGTCCCTGCGCATGAGAGGTTCGCCGCCCGAGAAGAGCAGCGCAGGGATTTTGAAATCGGCGAGATCGTCGATGAAACGGCGCCCCTCTTCGGTCGTCAGTTCGCCCTCGTAGTCGAGATTGCACGAGTCGGTGTAGCAGTGGACGCATTTGAAGTTGCACCGGCGGGTGCAGTTCCAGACCACGACGGGGCGGCGGTCGGCGGCCGAGGTCGATACCGCATGCCCCTTGAAGTGATGGCCGTGGGAAACCCTAGCGGGGCCGTCTTCGCCGTATCTCAGGGGATCGCCGGTGGTGGATCGCCCGGCATACAGTTTCGTGATGTTGATCATCGCACACCGCCTTCCCGTTCCCGATTCGAGAACAGTTCATCGAGTTTCGCCACGAGCCCCGGAATCGTGTGTTCTTCGGACATGCCGATCAGGTTCACGCCGCGCTCGCGGCAGGTCTGCGCCGTCACGGGGCCGATCGCCACGCCGGGAATCGAGTCGGCCGCGATGCCCGCTCCGTCGATGGCCTCGAGAAATCGCTCGACGGTCGAACTGCTGGTGAAGGTCACGGCATCGACGACGCCGGAGCGGAGCGCATCTATCAGAGCCGTCGTATCGGGTTTTCCATAGACAGTTCGATATAATGAGATCACGTCCACGGCATATCCGAGCTTTTGCAGGGCGACGGGCAGCGTCTCACGAGCCTGCTCGGCACGCAGGATCGCAACGCGGCCGGGCTTTCGCCCCTCGAACAGCGGGATGAGAGATTCGGCCACGTAGGTCTCGGGAATCGCGTCAGGAACGATGCCTCTCGCTCTGAAGGCATCCGCCGTTGCGGGGCCGATGCAGACGATGCATTTCCGGGCAAGAATCCGGAGATCGAGGCCTCGTTCGATCACCCCCGCGATGAATCCTTCGACTCCGTTGACCGATGTGAACACGAGGTCGGCGTATGTTTCATGACGGTCCAGGAAGGCGTCGAATTCCGGGTTCGGCGAAAGGGGTTCTATCTTGATCGCCGGACATTCGATCACTTCCGCGCCACGCTCGCGGAGGGCTTTCGAGAGGTCCGAGGCCTGGGCGCGGGCGCGCGTGACGACGATGGTCCGGCCGAACAGGGGGCGGCGTTCGAACCAGGCGAGATGTTCTCGATACGTCACGACATCCCCCACGACGATCAGCGCAGGAGGCTTGATCCCGGCCTCCCTGGCACGGGATTCGATCGAGCCGAGCGTGCCCGCGACGGTTCGCTGACCGGGAGACGTCGCCCGCTCGATGACGGCAACCGGGGTTTCAGCCGACCTGCCCGCCTCGACAAGGCGCCGGGCGATCGCGCCGAGCGTTTTGACGCCCATCAGGAACACGACGGTTCCGATGCCGGCGAGGGAAGCCCAGGGGATATTGGAAGCCTCCTTCCCATCGGCTTCGTGGCCCGTGACGACCGCAAACGCGGGTGTGCAGGCGCGGTGCGTAATCGGAATCCCGGCATAGGCCGGGCCCGCGATTCCAGACGTGACGCCTGGAACGACCTCGAACTCCACGCCGGCTTTGGCGAGCTCTTCCATCTCCTCGCCGCCGCGGCCGAAGACGAGCGGATCTCCGCCCTTGAGGCGAACGACCATTTTGCCCTCCCGGGCGCGTTCGACGAGGAGGCGATTGATCGCATCCTGCGGCAGGGTGTGGTCGCCCGAGCGTTTGCCGACATCGACGAGTTCGGCGCCTGGCCTGGCCATGCCGAGGAAGGCGGGGGCGCCGAGTTGGTCGTGCACGATGACGTCGGCGGCGCGAACGAGTTCGAGGCCGCGAACGGTGATCAGGCCAGGGTCGCCCGGGCCGGCGCCGACGAGGAATACTTTGCCGCTCGCAGCGCTACATGTATTCTTATTCATATATTTCAGTTTTCCTTCGCGTTGAAGCGGAATGGGCGCATCGCGATGCGCCCCTACGATACCACTGCATATATCACAGCGGGGTGGAGGATACGATGTCGGCGGCGCCGGACTCGAGGAGGGTCTCGGCGATGCTTTGCCCCAGGCGGGCGGCATCGGATAAGGGGCCGGCGAGTTCGGCGCGGCAGTAGGCGACGCCGTCCGGAGATGCGGCGAAGGCGGTGAGTTTCAGGGTGGCTTCAGCCGACGGCTCCGCATAGACGCCCATGGGGGTCTGGCAACCGCCCTGGAGGCGGTGAAGGAAAGCGCGTTCGGACGTGGCGCATGCTCGGGCATGGGGATCTTCGAGGATATCGGCAAGAAGGCGGATGAGATCATGGTCTTCGGTGCGGCACTGGATGCCGAGCATCCCCTGCCCTGCAGCGGGGATCAGCGTTTCCGGGGGAAACGTCTCGACGATCCGGTCGGCCCAACCAAGGCGCCTGAGGCCGGCCGCGGCGAGAACGATCGCGTCGAACTCCCCTTCATCGAGCTTTCGAAGGCGCGTGTCGAGATTTCCGCGGCAGTCGGCGAAGACAAGATCAGGGCGCAGCCGGGCAAGCTGGGCGCGGCGACGCAGGCTCGAGGTTCCGATCTTCGCGCCCGCCGGCAGCTTCGAGAGCGTGAGGGCGTTCTTCGAGAGAAGGGCGTCGCGGCCGTCTTCGCGGGCCGTCACGGCCGCGAGGCACAGGCCTTCGGCTTCGGCGTGCGGAAGGTCCTTGAGGCTATGAACGGCCACGTCGATCCGGCGTTCCTGGAGGGCGCGCTCGATTTCGGCGACGAAGAGGCCCTGGCCGCCGACCTTGAACAGGGGCAGATCCGTAACGCGGTCGCCGAGGGTCTTGATGAGGACCTCCTCAATCGTGATGTCAGGATACCGGTCGCGAAGCAGCTTTGCGACGTGGCGGGTCTGCCAGAGGGCGAGTTTGCTGCCGCGCGTTCCCAGGCGGATGCTGAGCGCAGAGGGCGTCATCACGCTTCTCCCACCTTCGGAACGACATACAGGGGGACCTGCGGAAGCGCCGATTCGGGGAGACCGAACATCGAGGCGATCATCTTCAACTGGTCGCGTTCGACGGCGCCGCGGGCTTTGAGCTCGACGATCGGCTGGTGGAGCCACTTGGCCAGCATCGCCTTCGTGCACTGGTCGAACTGCTCACGCTGTTCCGGCGTCAGTTCAGGATGTTGCGCCAGGAAGCCGTCGAGTTCGGATTTCCGCATCTGATCCATTCGTTCCCGCAGCGATTTGATCAGGGGGACGAGAGTGAACGACTCGAGGACCTGCTTGAAACCCGCGGCCTCTTCGGAAACGATCGTGTCGCCCCGCTCGGCCTCCTGGAGGCGTCTTCCGAGATTTTCATCGACCACGTGCTGGAGGTCGTCGATATCGTAGAGAAAGAGGTTCTCGATCTCACCGGCGTCCGCAACGACGTCGCGCGGCACGGCAATGTCGATGACGAACATGGGACGATTCGGCCGTCTTCGCATGGCCGTTTCGAATGCGGAGCGGGAAAGAATCGGCCGCTGAGCCCCCGTCGAGGTGATCACGACATCGGCGGCAGCGATCAGGTCGCCAAGCTCATCGAACGGCCTCGCAACGGCGTCGAAGCGGGAAGCCAGCTCTTCGGCCTTTTCGAGCGTGCGGTTCGTGCAGACGAGGCGGCCGATTCCCGACGATTTGAGATGCACCAGCGTCAGGGAAGCCATCTCGCCGGCTCCGATGACGAGGGCTCCGCAGTCCCCGAGCGGCCCGAAGATCTGTTTCGCGAGATCGACGGCCGTCGAAGCGATCGAGACGGTGTTTTCGGAAATGCGCGTCTCGGCGCGCACACGCTTCCCGACCTCGAACGCTTTCTGGAACAGCGCATGCAGGCGCTTTCCGACCCATCGCCGGTCGACGGCGTGCTGATAGGATGTCTTGAGCTGGTGCATGATCTGGTTTTCGCCGACGACCATCGAATCGAGGCCGGCGGCGACCCGGAACAGGTGGCGGATCGCATCGAGAGCCGGTTTTCTGTAGAGGAACGGCTCGAACTCGCCGGGCGGCAGACCGGCATCGGCCAGCATGCGCTGGAACGAGTCTTCGACCTCTTCATAGCGCCCGTCGTAATAGAGTTCGACGCGGTTGCAGGTGAAGACCGGGACGGCTTCGAGGCCTGCGCCGTCGGCTCCCGGCACGGAGACGCCGCAGAGGCGGGCCAGCTGCTCGCGGATTTCGACGGGAGCGGACCGATGATTCAACCCGATCATCAGGAGAGGCATCGCATCATCTCCTCCCGCACGGCATCGACGCCGCGTCTGCGAACCTCATCGACAGCCTCCTCGCTGGCCCATCGGCGGAAGAAGTCCGCGCGGCGTTCCGGGGAGAACCGCCGCTCTTTCAGCATCGGTCTGGCGGCTTCAAGAAGTTCCGCAAGTTCGACCAGGGCCGGCTCGATGGTCTTTTCGAAGCGCTCGCGCACCAGGCGCGCCATCGCCGGAACTCCCGAGGCCGTCACGGCCGCGAGAACCGGCCCTCTCTTCACGACGCTTCCGGTCACGAAGTCGCCGTCATCGGGAAGGTCGCACCGGTTGCAGAGAACGCCAAGCTGTCGGCAGAGCCGTGCGATACGCTCCTGCACCGCTGGCTGGTCGGTCGCGAGAACCACGAGGCGGTATTCCCGCGTGATATCGGCATCGGCCACGGGCCTCGAAACGCAGCGCACTCCGGAAAGAGCGGCAAGCCCTGCATGTATTTCTGGAGCTATTATATGCACTTCGGCGCCGGAACCGGCCAGCATCTCCGCTTTTCTGAGAGCGACGTCACCGCCGCCAACGATCAGGACCGGCTTTCCCCGCAGCTGTAAAAATATGGGCATGTATGTATGCATCATCTCAGTTATTTCGGGTACCAGTGCATGCTGCTGTCGATGCCGATCACCACGAGCATCGAGAGGAGAAATCCTCCGATGACGCTCCAGGCGGCACGGGGTCCCGAGAGGGATCCCATCCAGGTTGCGACGGAGACTCCGCCGAAACCGAGAAGCACGAGCGTCGACAGCCCTTTCTTCGGTTCGAGCGGGTCGAACACGGCAAACTGGAGCCACGACCAGGCGAACCCGGCGGCAAGGCCGACGGCGAACAAGGCACAACCGGCGTTCAGGAAGCGCGCCATGAGCTTTTCGAGTCGCAGCAGCGGAGGAAAAAAGGACACGGCCCTGACGCGGTTCTTTTCCTTGAGGCGTTTCAGGGCGAACAGGTAGGTCGCCCCGGCGAGAGCAGCCATGAAGAAGAGGCATTCTCCCGCGATCGAGAAGCCGACGTGAAGAAAAAACCAGGGGCCGCTGAAATGCGAACCGAGCAGGAGCTTCTCGCCGAGGGCCGCGAGGCCGAACAGGGCGGCGGCCACGGGCAGGACGAACAAGCTGAAGAAGATCTCGCCGGACCACCATTCCAGCCATGCGCAGATGCCGGCGAGGATGAAACCGGCGATCTGAACGGCCAGAGGAATCGAGAATCCGGCGGTCGCGGAGGTCTTCTGCCCGTGGGTCAGCATCATCGCCCCCAGGGCCGATACGAGGCCGATCCAGAGGGCGATCGTTCCATGCCACGCAGGGGTCCGGCCGGAGGCCCGTTCGAGGATCCGGAAGAACGCCGCCAGCAGCAGGGAAAGGGCGGCAATACCGAGCGCGATATTCATAACGTCGAGATGCTAACACACATATCCCGGCACGTACAAGCCGCTACCGGGAAGGGGGTTTGCGTTTCAGAGCAGGACGCACCGACTTTCCCGCCTCTCCTGGTGAAGCGGCGTTTCGGGTTCAACCGGATCAGAAGCGGAACTTGTGGTCGTGGATGTCGTAGGCGCCCGAGGCGGTTTTGCGGGGGGCGTGGCAGGAGGTGCAGTTTCTGCCGGGTCTTTCTGAGGGGTGATCGGCGCGGTCTAAGTGGCAGGTCATGCAGTATTCGTCGTGCGTGAGGTATTCGCCGCCCGAGGCGGTCTTGAAGTCGCGGAAGTTCTGGCAGTAGTCGCAGGTGAGGCCCTTCGCGAGGAACAGCCTGTCGCGGAGGAACTGCCACTGGCGCCGCCGGTCGTCCATCGATTCGTCGCCGGCGAAGGTCGTGGAGTCCTGGCCCGGCTTCGGCGTGAGGCCGAAGAAGTGGCTGGCGAGATCGTCTCCCGGGCGATAGCCGACCGGAAAATGGTATTTTCCGCTTTCATCGACGCCGGAAGTGTGGCAGGACATGCACAGCATTTCCGCGCGATCGGCGGGCATCTTCGCGGGATTCGCCACGAGTTCGGGCGCTCCGCTTCGGGCGTGGTCGCGGGCCGGGCCGTGGCAGGCCTCGCAGCCGACGCCGGGCTCGACGAAGGTGTTTCCGTCGGCGGAAAAGCCCGTCGTATGACAGCCGGCGCACTGCTCGAGCCAACGCCGTTTCGTCCAGCCGTAATCGCGCACGGGGAGCCACTTTTTCGTCGCGCGGTCGAGAATCCGGGGCAGGACGACCAGGGTTCCCGTCGCATCGGCGACGAAGCGATGGACGTAATGCGAGCCGAGGACGTATTTCACCCGTTCGGGGGGCCATTCGAGATCGGCTTCGGTCAGTTTCGGCAGGTCTTTCACATCGCCGGGCCTGCGGGTCATCCGAGCGTGGGGCGATATATACCACTGACGATATATTTCCGCGTGACACGGCATGCACGACGTCGAACCGGCGTATCCGCGGCTCTCGAAACTGCGCGGGCGATGGACGGCCCCCTCTCGCATCACCGCGGCGGGGTCGGCATGGCAACGCCTGCACAGCTCGCCCGAGGTATTCCGGAACGGGAGCAGATACGTGAGCCAGAGGCCGTTCCGCTGTCGCTGCCGCTCCCCGACCGTCCAGGGCTCCGATGCGAGGGGCACCTGATGTGGCGAGTGGCAGGTCAAACAGCCGATGCGGTCGCCCGGCTCGAGCGGCAGGCCACATGCCGCTGAAGCGGGGATTCCCATGGGGTGGACATTCGCGGCCTGGTCTCCGTGGCAGGAAACGCACCAGTTCCCGGCCTTGGAGACGAGCAGGGCGGGCGCGGTGGCCGCAGCGACGTGGCAGACGGTGCAGTCGGTGCGGGAAGCAGCCAGTTGATGATCGAAGCCTGGCTCGGCCAAGGCCGGGCAGACAAAAGCCAGAATAATATATACAATAATATAATACAGACCGTCGCGGAACGAGGGTTCATTGCGCTGAACCCCTGCGGACATGCGGGAAGGAACGCTCATACGGGCCGTCAGGCGACGCGGGTGTCGTCGCCGTTTTTGGAGGCCTCGGCGAGGCGGATGTCGCGCAGTGCGTCGTTCAGAGCCTGGGAAATCTGCTCGTCGGGCACCTTGATGCCCATCGCCATCTTTTCCCTGAGCGCGGCCAGGGCCGTGAACCGTTTTTTCAGATCGTCCTGGAGCTCGTTGACGGCGTCGCTGAGCAGGGTCCCCTCGTCCCCGCGGCGCAGCCTGACGGGAGCGAGGTCGAAGCGGCCCTTCGCGAGTTCCTTGAGGCGGCCGGCGATCTTGAACATGGGGCCGACGAGCCTGTGCGTGATGAGAATCGTGACGAGCAGAAACGTCAGCGACACGAGCAGGAAGGACAGGCCGTTGGTGACGACGACGGCGGGCTTGAGAATCTCCCATGTCGAGCGGAGCCGGTTATGGGCGGAGAAGAAGCCCTCCTCGATATTGCGGGCCGTGATCCGGTATAGGAACAGGCCGTGCAGAAGCGATCCGATCAGCATGATCAACACCAGAAACGCGACCAGGCGGATCTGATACGAGGGAAGCACGAGATAATGCGTTCTGGAGACGTTCCTCATACAATACTCCTAGATATATTCATTCTTCACGGCCGCCGCAGCGAGGGATGGACGAACCAGGGGATGTTCGCCCTCGCGTTTTCCATGAACCGGTCGAGGGCACGCTGGCGGCGCTCGGCGCGGATCCTGCCGAGACGGCGGCGGTCTTCCCGGGCGGGGGAGGCGGCCGGTTTCGCCTCGACGAGGAAGAGATGAACGCCGTTTCCGTCGGAGAACGCCCGCGTGAGCGAGCCGACCGGCGTGCTCTCGCACCGTTCGTAGATCCCCGGCGGGAGGTCTTCGGGACCGACCCAGCCCAGGTCGCCGCCGGTGCCGGCATATGGGGAGCGAGACCAACTCGTGTTCAGTTCGGCGAACGGGACGCCGCCGGCCGCGGCGTTCAGCACGGCATCGGCCGCGGCCTCGTCCGGAGTCAGGATGGTTCTGAGATGCAGTCGTGCCGGCCTGGCCTCCTCCGCGGTTTCGGACGCCGTCTGCCCGACGGTTTCGGCATCCGTGAGCAGCTCGGCATCGGCGGCCTCGAGAACGCCCAACCGGGTCCTGCGGGCCAGTTCCTCCAGGAGGAAGAGCGATCTCGAAAGGTCGATCGGCCCCGACGCCGCGGCGATCGCGCGATCGAACGCCTGGACGCGGCTGACGAAATCGGTTTGCCGGTCGAGGCGAAGCCGCCGGCCGGCCTCGGCGAGGAGGAGGGTCTCCAGCAGCTCCTCGGCGAAGGCCCCGTCGCTGATCTTTTCGGTTTTCGGCCCGGAAAGGAGCTTGAGTTCGGCGAAGTCGGCGCGCGTGACGGCCGTTCCGCCGACTTTCATCACGAGGTTGCCGGCGCCGAACACCTCGTCGAGATCGAGATTCAACATGACGAGCATCAGGAAGCCGGTCGCGAGAACGAAAAGAATGGCCGTCGCCCAGACGGCGGCCCGGGAAACCTGAACGAATCCTTCCATGCGCTGTTCCATCACGGTCTCAGGGTTGAACGGCGGAAGATGCCATCCCGGCCGTCGAAGCGGGCTCGGAAGCGGTCATTGTCGCCGGTTCCGCCACGACAGGCGGATCCTGCTCCACCGGGCACGCAGGCGGGGCTTTCAGGGCGGCCCGCAGGGGGCCGAACAGCTTTTCGGGGTCGAAGGGGCCTTCACACGAGTAGGTCACCACCCCTTCGCGGTTCACGAGAAAGACGGCCGGCGTCGGCTTCACCCCCCAGGCATCCGCGGCTTCGTAGCTGGACGAGGCGACGATCCGGTCGAGAGCGACGCAGATATCGAGGTTCCGCTTCTTCAGGAAGTTCCCGAGGCCTTTTTTCATGCGGGCCGTATCGATCGAGACGAAGACGGCCTGCACGGAATCCTGCGGCAGCGCCGCCACTTCCTCGGCGAGCATCGGCAGTTCCTCGATGCAGACGTGACAGAAAAGCGACCAGAAGAAAACGATGGTCCAGCGGCCACGCTCGGGAAACGTCATCTCGCCGCCGTCCAGTCGCTCGAGCGTCAGCACGGGAGCTTTCTGTCCGGCGACGATGAAGGTTCCGGTCGCGAGCTGGTCCGCGCGGACGGCGAGGGCGCTCATCAGCAGGAATGACAGGATGAGAATCGCACGGACACAGGCTCGCGCCGCGCCGTTCCGTTCAGAGTTTCGAGGTGACGGCATGTTCGATCTCGGCCTCCATGGATGTATCGTAGCCGATATGGCTGTAGAGGACGTTGCCGCGCATATCGAGCAGCACCATCTTCGGCAGGACGGTGACTTCATACGCGCGGCTGAGCTGCATCGCATCGTCGATCGCGAGCATGTAGGGAATGGGTTGCGGGAATTTCCGGACGAACTTCTGGACTTTCGAGAGCGGGTAGCCGGGCGGGTGGACGCCGATGACCGAGAGCCTGGCGCCGAGCTTTTCGTGCAGTCTGATGACGAACGGGATCTCCTCGATGCAGGTTCCGCAGGTGATCGACCAGAAGACGAGCAGGAGTTTTTTGCCGGACATCATTCCCGAGAGTTTGAACTTCTGCCCGTTGATGTTCGAAAGCGTGACGCCGTCGAGAGAGCTGATCGTGCCGGGCTTCTGCTCCGGCACGAAAAACCAGAGCAGCGGCAGGGTGAGCAACACCATGCCGATCAGGAGCAGGTGATTTCTGTTCATGTCGTTCCCGGTATGATACCCTCTCCGGCATCAATGGAAAAGAGCGTTGTCGGATGAAGCGAAGATTGAGGTTCAGGCTTTCGCGGGCGCAGGCGATCGTGATGACGGCCTGCTACTGCGCCGCAATTTTTTTCATTTCATCTCGACCGAGGCCGACGGAAGAGTTATTCCTGCCGACGGGCGCGATTCCGCATTTCATCGAGTATCTCGGTCTCGGCACGCTGGTCTGGACGGTCACATGGCTCGGGCGGCCGCTTCCGAGCCGAGTCAGGCGCTTTCATGCAAGCCTGGCATTCTGCGCGCTGTATGCGCTCAGCGACGAGATTCACCAGGCGTTCGTTCCCCTTCGAAGCTGCGAAGCGGCCGACTGGCTGGTCGATGTCGTCGGATCGATGGCGGGAATTCTTCTGATGGAGTGGTTGACCGCCCGGCGACTCCTCTCGCTGAGGCGTGCCTGAGAGGAACCCTCACTCCATGAGAACGATCGTGTCGGCCTGTTTATCCCCCCAGCGCCGGCCTTCGGGGTCTTTCGACATCATGAAGATCTCGAAGCCAAAGGCCGCGAGAACGAACAGAAAGCCGAGTCCGGAGCAGGTATAGACGAGAATGTTCCGGATGAACTCGATCGGAACGAGCCTCATGGCCAGAACGACCACCATCCAGAGATAGGGAACCGCGAACACGAGGTTCCGCTTTATCGACTGTTCGCCCGAGATGGGGTCGGACTTGTTCGCCGACCAGACGCGGATGCCCATGACTTTCTTCCCCGGGGTCTGCCTGTCGAGCAGGTCTGCGATGCGATAGGGCGAGTCTTTCATCAGCATGACAAAGCCGAAAAACGCCATCACGAGCATGACCAGCAGATTGATGACGATTCCGGGGAGGGGAAGAAAAGCCAGGGGAAGCATCGCGAACATGCTGGCAGCGCCCACGCAGACGCAATCGACAAACGCGGCCATCAGGCGCCTCTTGAAGGTCTCCATGGGTTGCTCCTCTTCGGCGGGCGGTGTATGCTGGCGACCCTCGAATTCGGTCGTCATCGTCGAATGTATGCATCGAAGCGGGCGATGTCAAGCGTCTCCCTCGACACTTCCTTTCAGGAGCGGGAACCATGCTGCTGGGAATCATCTCCGACACCCATCTCGAGCCGTCGAACGGGGCCGGGCTGCCGGACTGGATCGTCGAGGCGTTCGCCGGGGTCGACCTGATCCTGCACGCCGGCGACATCGAGTCGGACGCTCTCCTGCTGGAACTCGAGGCGATCGCGCCGGTCCAGGCCGTCAGGGGGAACTGCGATGTCGACCTGCCGGCCCTGCCCGTTACGCGGGCGATTCCGGTGCCCGGGTACGGCATCATCCTGATGGCGCACCGCCCGGAAGACGCCCTCCGTCGTCTGATGACGGGCGTTCGCGGGATCATTCACGGCCACACGCACAAGGCCGAATTCAGAACCCACACCTCCCCCTGGGTGCTGAACCCGGGCAGCCCCACGAAACCCCGCGGCGGAGGCAAGCCCAGCGTCGCCCTCCTGACGGTGATCGGAGAAGAAGTTCAGGCGGCATTCAGGTTTCGGCCCGGATCGGCCGATGAGTAGAGAAGAACTCCACCGAACATAAGGGGCATTGTCATGAAACGTCTGCTGCTTTCCGCGGTTGCAGTAAGCCTCGTGCTGGCCGTCGTCGGCATTCTCGCCAGCCACCCCGGCGACACATCGACGAACGTCTCGGGCGGCACGTTCCGGGCCTATCTGACGAGCGAACCCGGCAATCTCGATCCCGCCAGAGGCGTCGACGTCAACGAAAGCAGCGTCCAGGCCAAACTTTACAACGGTCTCGTGCGGTACGACGAGCAGATGAAGCTGGTCGGCGACCTGGCCGAGTCGTGGGAAGCGCAGAGCGACGGCATGACGTTCCTGTTCAAGCTTCGCCCCAACGTGAAGTTCCATAACGGCCAGACGCTCACCTCGGCCGACGTCATCTTCAGTTTCGAGCGGCTGCTCGATCCGGCGACCAAGTCGCCCCGCACCTGGGTCCTGGAAAAGGTTCTCGGCGCGAAGGAGCGATTGCAGGGCCTCGCCTCGAACGTCGCCGGCCTCTCGGCCCCCGACGAGATGACCGTGAAGATCACTCTCGCCGAGCCGTTTTCCCCCTTCCTGAGCCTGCTCACGATGCCTTCGTGCTATATTCTGCCCTCGGGGTCGGCGGCGGAGATCGCGTCGAAACGGTTCTTCGAGAAGCCGGTCGGAACGGGCCCCTTCCAGATGGTCGGCCGAGAGCGCGACAGCTACGTCAGGCTCGCCGCGTTTCCCGAGTATTTCGCCCAGAAGCCCCAGGTCGGGGTCCTGGAACTGCGGATCATTCCCGAAAGTCTGAAAGCCGAGATGGAGTTCGAGAGCGGCAATCTCGATCTGCTCCAGCTTCACCCCTCGAACTACGAGCGATTCTCGGGCAGGCCCGAGTTCGCGGGCCGGATTCACGACGTCCCCGCGATGAGCGTCGTCTACGTCGGGTTCAACAATCAGAAGCCCCCGTTCAACGATGCGCGCGTTCGGCGGGCCCTGAACATGCTGATCGACCGCCAGGCGATCATCAAGGCCGTCCTGCAGGGCCGCGGGATTCCGGCGCGGGGCAGCATTCCGCCCGGCATTTCCGGCTGGTCCGACAAGCTCGCCGGGTATTCGTACAACCCCAAGAAAGCCTTGGCGCTGCTGGAAGAAGCCGGATACACGCGGAAACGGCCGCTGACCTTCGATCTTTTCCAGAAGTCCTCCCAGGCGGCGTTCGAGATCACCCGTCTGCTCCAGGGCGAACTGAAAAAGCACGGCGTGATCGTAAACCTGCGCCCCATGGAGTGGAGCGCCCTGAAGGACTCGATCGACAAGGGCGAAGCCACCTCGTTCTACCTGAGCTGGTTCGGCGATTACCCGGACGGCGAGAATTTCCTGACCCCGCTGTTCCACTCGAAGAATTGGGGCTCCGGTGGAAATAGAGCTCGCTATAAAAACGAGAACGTCGATTCGATGCTGACCGCCGCGATGCGCATCCAGGATGCCGACAAGCGCGCCCGCGCCTACGAGGAAGTGAACCGCATCGTCGTGGAAGAGGCCCCCTGGCTGTATCTGTGGTATGCGAATGAAAGCTACATTCTCGGGCCGCAGGTCGAGACGATGAGCTTTTCGCCGCTGTTCTCGGTCGACAAGGGTCTGACCATGAAGCTCGCAAGGTAGTCTCCCCGACGCATGCTCGAATACACGCTGCGAAGGCTGGTCGGCACGACCCCGGTCATTTTCGGGATCCTGCTGATCGCGTTCGTCGTGCTGTATCTGGTCCCGGGCGACCCGGCCGCCACCCTCGCGGGGCCCCGGGCATCTCCCGAGGACATCGAACGCATCGCGAAGGAGATGGGACTCGACCGACCGCTTCCCGAGCGGTTCGTGACGTATCTCGGTCGCATGGTGCGCGGCGATCTCGGCACGTCGGTCGTGAACGACCGGCCCGTCCTCGACTCGATCCTCGAAAAACTGCCGTATACCTTGAAACTGGCCCTGATCGCGATGGCGTTCTCGATCCTGATCGGGCTTGCCGCCGGCATCATCAGCGCCACGCATCGGGGCGGCATGATCGACCGCATGACGACGCTGTTCGCCGTGACCGGCATCAGCGTACCCGTCTTTCTGTCGGGGCTGATTCTGCTGTATCTCTTCGCCGGCAAACTCAAATGGTTCCCGACCTCGGCATTCGGGGCGGAACAGTCGCTGTGGCCGATGATGCTGCCGGCATTCACGCTCGGCGTCCGGTCGGGCGCGTTCCTGGCCCGCATCGTACGAAGCAGCCTGATCGAAGTGCTGAACCAGGATTACATCAGAACGGCGCGCGCGAAGGGGCTTTCGCCCGCGCGCATTCTCGTGCGGCACGCCCTGACGAACGCGCTGATCCCGATCATCACCGTCGTCGCGCTCGATTTCTCCAGTTTCTTGAACGGCTCGGTCATCGTCGAGACGATCTTCGAAGTGCCCGGTCTGGGCCGGTTCGCCATGGACGCGATCCTGAAGCGCGACTATCCCGTCATCCAGGGGGTAGTGCTGTTTTCGGCGTTGATCTTCGTCTTCGGCAATCTGCTGATCGACCTCGCCTACGCCTGGATCAACCCCCGGATTCGCGAAGAGATGGCGAGCGGCAAGGCATGATCCGAACGCTTCGGCGGTTCACTCCGGCTGGCTGGTTCTGCCTCGCGGTGATCCTTCTGCTGTTCGGAATCGCGCTGTTCGCGCCGATGCTGGCGCCGCACGACCCGATGGAAACGGACCCGATGCGCCGCCTCCAGTCGCCGGCCGGCTACCCGCTCGGCTGCGATCAGCTCGGCCAGTGCGTCTGGTCGCGGCTAATTCACGGTGCCAGGCTTTCGCTGATGATCGGCTTCGCGGCGCGTCTCGCGGCTCTGCTCATCGGTCTGGGGATCGGCCTCGCGGCGGGGTATTACGGGGGCTGGCTCGACTGGGTGCTGATGCGGATCGTGGACATCTTTCTCGCGTTTCCAAGCCTGCTGCTGGCGATCGCGATCTCGATGGTACTCGGCCACGGGCTGACGACCGTCATCCTCGCCATCGCCGTCGTCGGCTGGGCCGAAACGGCGCGCATCATCCGGAGCGCCGCGATGGAGCTGCGGAGCGCCGAGTTCGTCCTCGCCTCCCGGGCGATGGGCGCGAGCGATCTCAGAATTATACTGACTCATATTCTTCCGAACTGTCTTCCGCTGGTGACGGTGATCTTTGCGATGGGAATGGCGACGGCGATCCTTTCCGAGGCGAGTCTGAGTTTCCTGGGCCTCGGCGCAGATCCGTCCCTTCCCACCTGGGGCGGCATGGTTTCGATGGGCAAGGATTACCTCTGGATCAGGCCGGCGCTGTCCCTCTGGCCGGGCCTGTGCATCGCGCTGACGGTCATCGCGTTCAACGTGCTCGGCGACGAACTTCGCGACGTGTTCGATCCGGGCCGGAAAGGAAACTGGGCATGAGCGGGAAGCGTCCTCTCGTGGGCATGGCCTACTGCGACACCGCCGTTCGCGACAACGAGATGCGAATGCGCACTTACTGCACCCGGAAGTATTTCGGCGCCGTTCAGCGCTCCGGAGCCGACGTGATCCTCCTGCCCCCGGCGGAGGACGCGCAGACGCTCGAGAGGTATCTCGGCCTCGTCGACGGCGTTCTCCTTCCGGGCGGGGAGGACATCGACCCGCGCTGGATGGGCGAGGAGCCGAGCTCGCGGTTGGGCGGCGTGAACCCCCTGCGCGACGCCTACGAACTCGAACTGACGCGCCGATGCCGGGACAGGCGTCTTCCCGTGTTCGGCATCTGCCGCGGACTCCAGGTGCTCGTCGTAGCGCTCGGCGGCAGCCTTCACCAGGACATCGCAGGCGTGACCCAGATGCAGCATTCGCAACAGGCTCCGCGCTGGGCGACGAGCCACCGCGTCACGTTCGACGAAGGCTCGCTCATCCGCCAATGGAGCGGCAGGCCGGATGCGTTCACGAACTCGTTTCACCACCAGGCCGCAAACCGGCTTCCCGCGGCGCTGAAAGCGACCGGGCGAACCGCCGACGGCCTCATCGAAGTCGTCGAAAGCACCGATCCGGCGTGGGTCGCCGTGGGGGTCCAGTGGCACCCCGAAGAAACCCTCGCGGGCGACGAAACCTCGCGCAACCTGTTCACGTCGTTCGTCCGGGTGCTCGGGAAATAATGTATGTATAAATATACTTTACGCGGGAATGACGGGTATTGCGTATTCATGGTGAATCAGCCGGAGGGTGAATGATATGAACCGTATGATATTCTGGACGGGGGTCGCGCTCTGCGGGATTTCCCTGTTTTTCAACGTCGCGTTCGCGAACAAGCCGGTCGTCGAGTGGGCCGATTTCCAGCTCACCGGGCGCGACGTGGCGCTGAAGCTGAAGAACAACGGCACCGCCGACTGGTCACGCTTTTCGGTGACGGTCAAGGTATTCGACGGAGAGAAGGCCGTTTCGAGCGGCATGGTGTCGCAGGCGAAGGGACTACGTCCGTCACAGGAGCGCCAGATCCGTTTCGGGCTGAACAAGCCGGTCGAAGCGGGAAAAACCTACCGGGTCCAGGCCTGGCTCCAGGCCGGGAGTCCGAAACTCGTCAGCCGCACCTGGACGTATTCCGTTCCGGCGGTTTCCACGCCGTAATACCAACCGTCCGGTCGTCCGAGAAAGAGCCGCTTTCGTTTCGTCGTTCAAGCGGGCGAATCATCCCGGGCAGGGCTCCTGGATGACGGTGCCGCGTGTGACATCGCGAGGGAAAGGGCCAGCACGAGCCAGACGTAGCGATTCCTCAGCAGGTTGTGGAACAGTCCCAGGACGTACAAGCCTGCACCGGCGCAAAGCAGGGCATTCACGCGGGTTTTCCAGGGTTCGGCCATCCGGCGGACCCCGGCGGCCAGGGGCAGAAACGCCGCCAGTAGCCCGGCGTGCGCGGCCAGCAAGCCGCCGATACCCGTTTCCACGAGAAGGTTGACGGGGGTATTGTGCAACTCCTCTCCGTATCGGCCCTTGAAGCAGCCGAGGCCGATGCCGGTGATCCAATCGGGAAGATGGTCGAAGGCACGCTCATACTGGCGTTCCCGGGGAACGTCCTTGGCGAACGCCTCCACGCCGGCGACGCCGAGAGAGCGCTGGAACGTGAACTCGGAGGAAAGCACCAGCCCGGCCGAGCAGGCGGCCGTGAAAAACACGCCGAATCGCAGCCATCGCGGGAACAGGGTCCGACTGTCCTGCGCCGTGTTCCATTCCGTCCAGATGACCTGTCCGATCGCGACGATCATGCAGCTCCGCGCGCCGATTCCCGAGATGACGATCAAATACAGGATCTCGTGAACGATCCGGCGTTTGAAGGGGAGGCCGGTCCAGATGACGGCGAAGGGGTATGCGGCCACGAGATACGCGCCCAGAAGGATCGGGAACCGGAACGGCAGATACAGCCTGAAGGAAAACACGCCGCCCGTCCAGTCGTCGAGGCCCATCCAGTGGGCGGCAAGCCCTCCGATGCAGAACAGGACGAGGGGCAGGAAGAGCTTGTTCAGCTCGCGGACGGCCTGATCGATCCCTTCACGGTCTCGCAGGCCATGCCTGACGCACAGGGCGCTGAGGACCACCCACAGGGTCGAGGCGATATCGAACGCGAAGAAATCCGGATGATCCGGAATCAGCACGCCGAGGAAGCAAAAGCCGATCCATGCGAGCAGGAAGGACGCGGGATGGCCGAGCCGTGGTTGTCCGGCATTTTCACGGCGAAAACCCGCGAGCGAAGCTGCTATACCGGCGAGGATACAGAAATCAGACGGAACCAAGTATGTGAGGATCGGGATCCCAAGAGGGAGGAGAAACATATACCACCCGAGCCAGCGCGGAATCGCCCCGGCCCGGTGCCGGGCGCGCAGCGTCACCGTCCTTGACGACATCTTCGGAATCAGGCTCAGTCGCCGGCTCTCCCAGCTGCCGACCGTTCATCATCGCCAGCGCTCTCGAAAAACGTCATTCCGGCGAGGAAAAGGAAGAAGAAGGCGATCGGAATGAAGAGGTGGAGAAGGCCCACGAGAGGCTGGACGAGTCGCGCCGGGGATGCGGGATCGGTGAGCAGCGTCGGCTCACGCGGGGCAAGAACGAGCGGCTGCGTCTCGGTTGCGGTCAGTTCCTTCCAGGCCTGCATCGTCACGGCTTCCTGGAGTCGGGCCGTGTCGATCATCAACATGCCCGCGAGACCGAGAAACGACGAGGAAGCCAGGTCGGCAACGCTGACCCTTTCCGGGTCGGGGCGAAACTCCTGGTCTTCCGGTTCGAAGCCTGACGTCACGAGGGCTCCCGTGCCGAACATGTTCTGCAGGGCGATGCGTTTGCGACTCAACGCCTCGACGTTCACACCCAGTCGGTACCGCCGCTTTTCGAACTCGCGAGCGGAATAGATCCGGAGGTGTTCGAGCAGGCGTTTGGTGAAAGCGGTGAGGAAGGGGCGCACGCCCTCGTAGGTACCCTGCGTGAACTTGATTTCGGCCATGCCGGGGCTGAACATGCGGAACGACATGCCGGGCCGGACCTCGAGGTTGAGGCGGCGCAGGATCTTATCCCGCGGCTCGGAAGCAGGCCCCCAGCCGAGCGCCATCACGTCCGTCATGAAGGCATCGTCGTTGATGAGGCGGTCCCAGACCTTGGCGAATCCGATCAGCGGCTCGCCGGCTGCCTCGCCGACGGTCACGACGTCGGTCGCCTCGTAGCCGCGGGGCGGATGGCGAAAAAACCAGATTTCGAGGATGACGGCCGCGGCAAGACACAGGAGCATCCATTTTCGATGCCTGCCGGCCGCCTCGCGCCAGTCGGCGATCACTGCGTTCATATCCGGATTCATGCTCGCTCCTTCAGTGGGTGGAAATGGTGATCAGGCCGTTCGAATGGATGATCGCGGCGACGGCGAGCGCCCAGAGGAGGATCGTCAGTTGCAGGGGCCTGTCGGCGAGCAGGAGTTCGGAGGGGTTGTCTCCGAGACTGCGGAGGTGGATCAGATACAGGTATCGGAAGATCCCGTAGACGACGATCGGCACGGTCAGCACGAGGCCGTCCGTTCCGAATTTGGCCACGGTTTCCTGGCTCACAGTGTAGAGAGCGTAGCTCACCACGGTCGTCGCCGAAACGATCGAGATCATCTGGTCGATGAACGCGGGGGTGTAGTCGGCAAGCGAGACGCGATGCCGGTCGGCGTTTTCCGTGAGCGTCACGAGCTCCTGGCGGCGTTTGGCGAGCGCGAGGAAGAGGGCCAGCATGAGCGTGCAGAGAAGGAGCCAATGAGATATATATATACCACTATCTATTCCCCGAAGAGAGCCCACGCCGGCCTGGGCGCGAAGAACGAAGCCGACGGCGATGCACAGGACATCGAGCAGAACGACGTGCTTGAGTTTCAGGCTGTAGGCGAGATTCAGGGCGAAGTAGGCGGCGGCCGAGCAGGCGAACAGGCCGGAAAGCGCGAGCGAGCCGCCAAACGCGGCCGTGAGAAGAATCGCCAGCAGGATTTTTGCCTGAAATACCGTTACGAGGCCGGCGGCGATCGGCCGGCGACACTTCTCGGGATGCCGGCGATCGCGCTCGACATCGACGAGGTCGTTGATGATATAGACACACCCCGAGAGCAGGCAGAAGACGAAGAAGCCGCAGGTAGCCCAGAACCACGCGGCCGGCTGGAACAGGAGGGCCTTTTCCGAGAAAAGCAGACCCGCATAGAGAATAAGATTTTTCGACCACTGGCGGGGTCTGACGCATGTGAGGACATCGGCGGCTTTCATAGGCGCACATTCTACCAGCGGTTCTTTTGTTTGGCCAGTTTGATGAACGCCCCTTCACCAGCGGCTATGGAGGCGGACTGAGTTCCGCCCCTGTGAGATATGCGCGCACTCATAGTTTTCCGTGGGCACAGCGTGGCTCCCGGGGGAGTTGACGTTGTGGTACACTGTCGACTCGATGTCAGAGCCGACACTTCTTCTCATTCATACCGCCTCTCGCGCACAGGTGCGATGCGGGTGCCTGGCGCGCGGGGCCGGCCGGCCGGCGCCGCTGGGTCTTTCGTGTCTTGCGGCCTCGTTTCCGGGACGGGCGGTCCTCCTCGATCTCCAGGAGAGGCTTCCCGAGCACACCGACATCCCCGAGTCGGGGGCGGAACCGTTCGCCGCCGTGGTCGTGGCGGCGGCGTTCGCTTGGCAACGGATCGACGCCGAGTTGATGCGGGACCGCCTGAGGGAGGTGCTTCCACAGGCGCGGCTGGTGCTCGGCGGTCCCCGAGCGACGGAACTGGGAACAGGCTGGGACGCCTCGATTCGCGGAACAGGCCGCGTCGCCTGCGAATGGCTCCTCAAGGATCCTCGCGGCCTGAACGGCCCGAACGATACGCTGGAAGCGGATCTGCGAACGCCCCTGGCCGTTCCCGCCGCCCCGCTTGCCCAGGATGCCGGTTATGCGGCCGCCGCCGAAAAGGCCGTCTTCCTGCCGACCGTTTCCGTCCATCAACCCTGGCTCGGCCTGCTCGATCGAAGCGGGGAGTCCGCCGGTTCCCCGACGCGCGGCGACCTGACCGACCTCTTCCGGTGGCTGAGAAACTCCGGGTTCGGCGGCATCTCGCTGGAAACCCCGAACCTTCCCGGCAGCCGCGCGAACCAGATGATCGACATCGGGAGCGAGCAGGGACTTCTGCTTTCTCTTCCGTTCGACCGCCCGGAAGATCTCGTTGCGGCGCGCCTGCGCGGCTCTCCGAACCTTGCGCGGGTCTGGCTTCGTCCCCCGTCCGGGAACCACGGCGTCATCCGTCCCTTCGTCGATGCCGGCAACGATCTTCGCTCGCACGGCATCTCGGTGGGCGTCCGTCTTCCCGTCGACATGCTGCCCGAAGACGCCGTTCCACTGCTGGCTATCGCGGACGACCTCTCCGTCGAGCATCCGGCCGCATGGCAGCAGCACCTGCTCAAGTCCCTCCTGACGACCTTTTACCGGCATCACGGGCGGCTCTGGCGAAACCTGCTGAAGATCAGAAGCGCCCATGATCTCGTTCGCACGCTCCGGGGAATGTACGGTATCCTTGATCTGGTCCTCTCACGCTGACCGGAGGTATATACTGTGAAATATATATTGATCGTGAACGGTCCGAACATGAATCTGCTGGGGAAACGGGAGCCGGAGATCTACGGTTCCGCCGGCCTCGCCGATCTCGAGGCGCGGCTCACCGCCGAAGCGGCGTCCCTCGGCTGCGGCATCGAATCGTTCCAGTCGAACCACGAAGGCGCCATCATCGACAGGCTTCAGGCGGCGATGGAGCCCGGCCGTTTCGCCGGCGTCATTCTCAACCCGGGCGGCCTGACCCACACGAGCGTCTCGATTCGTGACTGCGTCGCCGCACTCCCGGTGCCGACGATCGAAGTCCACCTGAGCAACATCTTCGCCCGCGAGGAGTTCCGGGGCCGGTCGATGATCGCACCGGTCTGCGCCGGGGTCATCACCGGCCTCGGTTTCGACGGGTATCTTCTGGCGCTTCGCCATCTCGCATCGCGGGCATCATGACGTCTCCCGGCCGCATCGAACTTCTCGCCCCCGCCGGCGACCAAAGCTGCCTCAAGGCGGCGCTCCTGGCCGGGGCCGACGCCGTCTACCTCGCCGGAAAGCGGTTCGGCGCGCGCGCGTTCGCCCCGAACTTCGACGATGCGGCCCTGCGGTGGGCGCGCAACGTCACGGCGTCGTTGAAGCGAAAACTCTATATCACATTGAATACGATCGTCTTCGACCACGAGAGGCATCTCCTCGAACAGGCGCTCGACTACTACGAAGTTCTCCAGCCGGACGCCCTGATCATCCAGGATCTCGGCGTTGCGTCGCTCCTGGCGAGGCGAGGCAGCACGATCCCGCGCCATCTGAGCACCCAAGCCGCCTGGAACGGCACGGGCGGGTTCGATCTTCTTCGGCGTCTCGGCATCACCCGCATCATCCTGCCGCGCGAGTCCTCGCTCGAAGAGATCAGGGAGCTGGCGGGCCGCCTTCCCTTCGAGATCGAGACGTTCGTCCACGGGGCGATGTGCTACAGCATCTCGGGGCGCTGCTTCTGGAGCGCCGCTCTCGGAACCCGTTCGGGCAATCGCGGCACCTGCGCCCAGCCCTGCAGGAAGGCCTATGCGGCCGGCGAGGGAAAGCCGGGTGACTGGCTTTTCAGCCCGCGTGACCTGCGACTGCTCGAAGCCATGCCCGAACTCGCCCGCGCCGGCATTGCCTCGCTCAAGATCGAAGGGCGGATGAAAGGGCCGGATTACGTCTACAGCGTCGTTTCTGCGTACCGTCGGGTCCTCGACGGCGAAACACCGGGCGCCGAACACGCCGCCGCCCTTTCGGAGGTGTTCAGCCGGCCGTTCCATCAGGGGTTTCTTCGCGGGGTGCCGTCGAAGGAGTGGAACACCCCCGAGCAGCCCGGCCGCGAAGCCCAGACGGTCGGCCGGATCGTCGGCCCGGCAAAGGGCGGGCTCGTCGAGATTGAACTGTCCGTCGTGATCCGACCCGGCGACGGCCTGTCCTGGGAGACTCCCGACGGCGGCCGGAGCGGCGCACGCATCACCTGGATGGAACCGGGCGGCAAGTCGAGCCACAAGCTCGTCCGAGGTCTCCCCGCCGGGCTTCCGGCCGGCACGATCCTCCGCCGTACCGACGCGGCGCATGACGCCCCCTGGCTCAAAGGCTGGAACAGAGACTGGGAGCGATATCCGATCGACCTCTTCTGGTCGGGGCACGAGGGGCAGCCTCTCGCCGTCGAGACGGTCGTCAACGGCCGTCCCGTCCGGTTTCAGACCGAGTCGCCCCTCACGCACGCCGTGGGGGGGCGCGGGCTCGAATCGGGGCCGCTGCTGCAGAAATTCGGCCTTCTGGGCGAAACGTTCGCGGCGCGACGTCATGTGACCAAAGCCCTCGACCCGGCCATGTTCATCCCCCCGGGCGATCTGAAGCGGCTGAAACGCAGTCTCGTCGAAGCCGTGACGAAACTCGCCTCTCTCCCTCCTCCAACCCATGTCACACGGGCCGGCACGACGGGGGCCATTTCCGTTCCTGCCGAACCGGCCACGCCCTCATCCCCGAAAACGCCCCCGATTCCGCGGGCCCAGCTGATGATCAGGCTGTTCAACCACGCCTTCCCGGTGCATCGCGACATCGGCCCAGACGCCTGGATCCTGCCTTTCGAAGATCGCCACGCCCTGCCGGACTCCCTCGATCCGTCGCGGATTACCTACTGGCTTGCGCCGGCCGCTTCATGGGATCGAGTCGACGCCCTCGAGCGCGAACTCGACCAACTGCCCGATCAGGAAATCCTCTGCATGGGCTGGGAAGCCTTCGAACTGGCGAAACGACTTCCGCGACATGCGTTCCGCCTCGACTGGTGCTTCAACGTTGCCAACACCCCCGGCTCGGAACTGCTCTCGGAGGAACGGATCGGCGTCACGGCGGCGCGGGAATGGCCGATTCAGCATCCGCCCGCGTCTTCCGGCATCACCTGGAGCATCGGGCACAATCCGCTCGTATCGATGAGCCGGTTCCCTCCCCTCGCGGAACGGCACCGCATCGTCACCAACCCGCACCGGGACAGATTTTTCCTTATGGACCTCGCTCCCGGCCTGACAGGGTTATTCCTGGTATCGCCGATCACGACGTGGGTCGCGCCTCCGGGCCTCCGGTACCAGCTGGATATCGCCGTGGCCCCCCACGAAAGCCCCTTTCGCGTCCTCGGGGAAATGGAGCACGTCATCGCGTCGGCGCGCACGAGACTCGTTTCCCCCGTTCCGAAGCAGAGTTGATTCCTTCGAACCGAAAATGCGGAAGCGGGGCTTTCGCGGCCCCGCCTCTTTTTTTATTCCAGTGCGTATAGAATACGTCTCAGACGGTCTCCGGTTGGTCGATGAAGGTTCGCTGGGTGGGCCTGACGGTCAGAACCGGACAGTCCGCCTGCCGGGTGACGGCGTAGGACGTATCGCCGAGCAGGGTCGTCAGGATGCCGGAGCGGCCATGGGCGCCGATGATGATCAGATCGATCCTGTTTTCAGCGGCATACTCAATAATATTCGCCGCTACATTTCCTCCGAGAACGGTCGTGACGATCGACAGATCCTTGTAGCCGTCGCCCACGAACTGACGCATCTGCTCGTGGATGTCCTGCTGGGGAATTCCTCCGGCGGCGGGGAGGGTCATCGGCAGTTCCAGAGGCATCGGCGCCATGAACTCCTCTTCGAAGACGTGGAGGAGATGGACTTCCGCGCCATACTGCCGCGCGAACGACGCGCCGTATTTCAGAGCAAGCCCCGAGCCGTCGGAAAAATCGACGGGAACGAGAATCCGCTTGAGATTGATCACGACCCGCTCACTTCACCCAGAACGGCGTGCGACCCTGGGCGAGAATCTTGATATCGAGACCGTTCGTGCGGGCGATATGCACGTGATCGCCCTTTTCATAGGCGAGCCACCGGTCATCGGGGGCGACGGTCGGATACAGGCCGCTGAGAATCGGGCGATGCAGCTCCTTGGTGGTCAGATCGAGGGATTCAAGCTCGCTGCTGCCGTACCGGTCGGAGATGAAGACGAGATTCTTGCCGTCTTTCGTGAAGCACGGAAACGACTCGTTCACGCCTTTGGTATCGGTGAGGCGGATGATCCCCTGGGCCATCGTCGAGATCATGTACAGGTCGTTCGTGCCGTCGTCCGTAAGGACGGAAACGGCGATCCATTCACCGCTCGGCGACCAGTCGGCGGCCGTCACCCGGAGATCCTGGGAGATCTTGACCGCGGTTTTCTGTTCGATGCTGTAGGTATACAGGGCGGCGACGTTATCGCAGGTCGAGTACATGATGAATTTTCCGTCGGGCGAGAAGCCCTCGAACGCGCTTCCCTCGAACAACTTTCTGATCTTCTTGCCGTCGCGGCTGAGGAGATAGACTTCGGAGCGCATGTCGGGCAGCTTGTTGGTAAAGCCGATCCAGCCGCTCGCTTCGCAGAGTTTTGGGAAAACGATGTTGGAGTAGGCCGGCGTGATGCGTTCTTTCCCCGTTCCGTCCGGGTTGATGAAGGCGAGATAGGTCTTCCCGGCCTCGGACGTATCGACGTACAGAATTTTGCCTTCGGGAGCCGGGCCATCGGCCGCCCACACCCGGGGTGCGACGCAGAGAACCGCAGCGAGCAGCGACACGGCAACGCCGATCAAAAGCCTCTTCATGAACCCCTCCTGTTCCGGTCATCAAAAAAATCGGGCGAGGTTGCCCTCGCCCGTTGAGTATAAACGAATTCTTCCGTGAAGCCAACTGGCTTCTTACATGTTGAACAGTTTCTTCAGGGGCTCGAACGCATCGACCTGTTCCTGCCGGTCCTTGATGATTGCCTTGGCTGTCTTGACGTCCTTCAGGAGCTGCTCGACCTCCTTGGCGTTCTTGGGATCATACTGGTCGATCTTGCCGAGCTTGGCTTCGAGATCCTTGATCTTGTCGTTGTTCGTCTTGATCTCGGCGGCGGCGGTGTCGGCCTTGCTCTTTGCCTGCCCGTAGACGTCCTTGAACTCGCCGTAGGCCTTTTCGAGACGCTCGCGCGCCTGCTCGACGCGTTTCGCGCTGGAGTTGATATCGTCGTCGAAGGGGTTCCACGCGTGGTTCGTGACGTCCTGGGTGCGGACATTCTTTTCATGGGCGGCATGCGCAGTCCTGAGCTCACTCTCGAGATCGTTGAGGTTCTTCAGCGTGAGGAACTGCTCGAAGGGCGATGCCTTGAAGAACGTGGGAGGCATGAGCCTGATGGCGGACATGAGAGCCGAATGATAATCACTGCTCTTCCCGATCAGGTTGGCGATGCCAATTTCCTTGAGGTCTCTTTCGAAGTATTTGTTTGCAGCGACATCGGCGTCCTTCTTCGCCTGCTCGGCCTTCTTGGCCTCTTCAGCCTTTTTGGCCTCCTCAGCCTTCTTGGCTTCCTCGGCTTTTTTGGCCTCTTCGGCCTTCTTCGCCTCTTCGGTTTTCTTGGCATCGGCCGCCTTCTTGGCTTCCTCTGCCTTCTTCGCCTCTTCGGCCTTCTTGGCGTCGGCCGCCTTCTTGGCTTCCTCTCCCTTGGCCGCATCGGTCTTGCCGGCGGTTTCGTTGGTGATCGGCTTGCCGTCGCGCTTCACGAGCTTGACCTTCCCGTTTTCGATCGCCCAGATGTATCCCTCGGGGGGATTCAGGGCCATCCATTCGGGATCCGTCAGCAACTTGTTGTCGATCATCAGGCGAACGGTTTCAGGGGTGAGAGCCGTGACCGTTTTCTTACTGCTGAGGAGCATCCTGTTGAGGCCGTCGACGGCCTTCTGCAGACGGGCGATCTTCTGCTCGGTCGTGTATTCCGGAATGGCGACCGGAGGCTTGCCGGTCTGTCCGCTCTGAGTGGAATTTTGCGAGCCGCTCTGCGAGCCGGTTTGCGTCCCGGTCTGCGAACCGCTCTGCGTGGCGCTCTGGGTACCTCCCGGAGTCGTTGTCGTCGTCGCGGAAGAAGACGCCGTCGCCGGGGCCGGCGGGATAACGATCGTCAGGTTCCAGCCGTCGATGATAAGATCAGGGTTTTTGGCCAGCGACGGGTATTTCGACTTGTTGGCCTCGATGATCTCGCGATACCTGGAGCCATCGCCAAGATATTTTTCAGCAAGTCCCCATAACGTATCACCGGGCTTCACCGTGATCTTGACGGTTTTCGCCTTGGCCGGCTCAGCGGGCGCCTGCGTCTGCGTCGTGGTCGTCACGGCGCTCGTCGTCTGGGTCGGAGCGGCCGCTTCGACGACCGCGGGCTGGGACGGCGCCGCCGAGTCGTCGACGGCAGACCCGTCGATGACGATGGTGCCGCCGGTCAAGGGGTTCGCTGCTCCGCTCGATTCGGCGCTCGCATGACCGCACAACAGGCCACAGAAAAGGACGACAACCAACGGGGAGATTCGTTTCATCGCATACACCTCTCTCTTCCCGGATTACGATAATGTACAGATTATACTGATTTTACGTCAGGTGTGAAGGAAAGTTTTCGACAAAATGCACGAAATTTTCCCTTCCGATTGTGGTATTCTTGTTCCGGCATCCTTCCATGAAAGAATAGAACGGAGAATACGAACATGTGGCCAAAATGGCTGAGGGGTTTAGTCACTCTGTGGGTAGCATGGGACAGCCGTTCCCGAAAAGGCGCCGGCCTGTTCTGGACAGCGACGGTATTCATTCTGGGACCTCTCCTGGTTCCCTTTTACCTTGCCGCCAGACCTCTTCTCCCCGGGGAAACCCGCCGCGGTTCCTTCTGGTGGAACGCCGCCTGGAACTTCGAGCGCCTGTTCGCGGCCCTCGCCGCCCTCGCCGGAATGGCCGTCTGCGCCCAGAACATGCAGATCGCCGAGAACAAAGATCTGGCCGTCGTCAAGCGCGCCGAGATCAAGGCGGGCACGCTCGCAGGCTTGATCGTCACGTTCGTTCTCCTTCTCGTTGAACGTGCGTTCATGAATTCGCTGAAATCCTCCATGGAACAGGATGTTCCGGAAGAGAACTGATCTGAACGGGCACTCGTTCGCACCCTACGCGAGACGCTGCGCGCGGCTTTGGGTCGCTCTGCTGTTCTTCGCAGCATCCCTGCTCCAGGGAGCCGTCACTCTTCCCACCGGCCCGGAACAACCCGTCTCGGGCCCCGGAAGCTGCGATTACGCGCACGGCGGATACCGCATCACGCAGGTCGGCGCCTACGAAGAGCGGTTCGTGCTGTATGAGCCCGCGAACCCCGCGCCGGCGAGCGCGCCCGTCGTCCTGTTCCTTCACGGCTGGATCGCATCCGATCCGGGCTACTACCAGGGCTGGATCGCCCACCTCTGCCGTCGCGGCAACACCGTTGTCTTTCCGATCTACCAAGGCAGCGGCGAGCATCTTTCGAACTACACCGCGAACGCCGTCCGGAGCATGAAGGAGGCCTTCAAGACCCTGTATGCGGGCGGTCACGTCGAACCCGACCGGGATCGCTTCGGCATCATCGGTCACGAATGCGGCGGGGTCATCGCGGCGAACGTCGCCGCATCGGCGAGATATTTCAAGCTGCCCCAGCCGAAGGCCGTCATGGTGCTGCATCCCTCGCGCCGGGGCGGTTTCGGCGCCGCGCTCAGCCTCGACCTCTACGATCTTTCCGGCATCAGGCCCGGGACCCTGCTGGTCGTCGGCGTCGGCGAGGAAGACGACGAAACCGTCCAGGAAACGGCCCGCGAGCTTTTTTATGCCGCCGACGCCATCCCCTCCTCCGACAGGAATTTCATCACCTTCCTGTCGGATATCCGCGGCACGCCGGCGCTCGTCGCCGACAGCGCGTCGGCCTATGCCCCGATCGAGCCTCGCTACGAGCGGTTCGTCGAGCAACGCCGCTGGGAGTTCATCTCGATGATGCGCCAGCACCGGCTTGCGCGACATATCCGATGCCGGGGAATCGACGCGATGGACTGGCTGGGCACCTTCCGGCTCTTCGATTCTCTCTGCACCACCGCCTGGACAGGCCGGGACCGGCGCTCGATCATGGGCGCCGGCGAGCCGGTTCGCTTCATGGGCATCTGGAGCGATGGCAAGCGGATCAACAGCCTTCTGGCAACGGAGCGACCATGAACATCACCCCCGTGCGATTCATTCCGATGTGCGTCCTTCTTCTTCTTACAGCCGCCGTTCCGGCTTTCAGCCAGGATCTGAAAGTGACGGAGGAGATGATCACCCGGTATCTGGCCGTGTACGACACCGTCACCGCCAGCAATCCCGCGATCGCATACAGACTGTTTCATCACGAGACGCTCGATCCCGCGACCCCTGAAGGCGCCATGGCCGAGGCCGCGCTCAAACAGGCCGGCTTCGAGTCTCAGCAGGAATTTTCGGCCGCCGACGTGATCCTCGGAACGGCATGGCTTCAGCTTACGGCCGAGGAAATGGCGAAATCCGCCGAACGGACCAAGCGGGACGCCGTTACGGCAATCGAGGATGCGCTCGCGGATCCGAACCTCGAGGATGCTCAGCGAAACAAACTCGAGCAGGCTCTCGAACGGATGCAGCAAGAGGAACGGCCCACCGCCACGGCTTCCGACACCGATCTCATCGATTCGGACAGCATGGCTCTCGTCCGCTCCTATCGCGACCGGCTCCGCCCGATCATGACGATGGATTCCGACGAGCAACTCAAGGGATTCTGAACCCCATCGTCGCCAGCCCGGCACGGAACTCGTCGGGTTCGCTCCAGAACAGCAGGGGAACCCCGGCAGCGACACATCGGTCGCGAACGCGGGTTTCCCGTATTCCGTCGAACCGGCCGATCCTTCGAAGGATGATGCCGGCGACACGCGCCGTCCGTTCCGCCGCGAAGCCCGAGTAAATCTCGGGGTCCTGCTCGCCCGCATCGCCGATCAGCAGCATCGGCGCCCCGGGAAACAGCGTCGCCAGCCGTCGGAGCCAGCGCGTCTTGTGATCGAACGTCTTCTGTTGGGTGAAACTCACGCCGTCACCCGTGATCAGAAGCCCCGGCGGAAACCGGCGATCGGCGAGGAACCCGCCGATGAAACGTTCCATCGCCGCCGGAGACGCACTCAGATACACGAAAAGAGCGCCCGTGCCCGAAATTGCATATATTTTATCATATATTTCTTGAGTTCCCGGCACCGCCTGCCGACCACTCAGGGTCCGCAGCAGGGAGTTGAAGAGAAGCTTGCGCTTCGCCGGCACATCGCTGACCAGCACGGTGTCGTCGACATCGCTGACGACGAGCAGAGAGGCCGAGGCCGGAAGGGGCTGCTCGACCCTGCGCAGGAGGACATTCCCGTTCGGGTCGGTCACGGAAATCGGGATCGTCCCCGTCCCCGCGGGCACCGGGAACTCGATGCCGAACGCCCCGCTTTCGTCGAGGCTGACGCTCCGTGAGGAGGAGCCGACCGATACGACGACGGTCGCCGAGGCTGCGGGCCGGCTCAGGAGTCCCCGCACCCGGTCCCGCCGGTTCGTTCCCACGCGCGGACGGCCGGCCCGTACGAGGCCCTCCGCGCGGATCTCGCCCGTTCTGGCACCCGGCAGGAGCCTCAGTGACGGGCAGTCGAGGCACAACGCCTGCGAAGCCGCGAAGAGAATCGCCGAAACGGCAAGAGCACCCATCGCCGGCAGGGGAAATGTTTTCCGAAGATTCATGTGACGCCGCCGCTCCTATCGGAGAAAATTCGTTCACCTCGAGAGTGGCATGAATGTCTTCCCTTCCGCAAGTGCATCGGATTTCGCAACCGCTGAATCCCAGAGGTGCGGAATGCGAAACGACGAATACAGCGGCTTCACAAGCCAGGCTGGTTGCGCTACAATGCCCGTCATGCGAAAAAACCTCCTGATTCTGGCCCTCGTTTTCATCCTCCTGATCCTCATTTCCGGCACTCCCGGAACGAATCCACCCGCTGGCTTTCCCGACAGAGACCGGATCTCATCCATCCTCCGGGACTCCCGGCCTGCGGACGTCCAGGAGCGGCTCACCTCCGTGATGGGCCCCGGGGCATCCGGCGCCGGAAGCTTGCGGGCCATGCTCCGGGCCCTCGACGAGATCGAGCGCGCTTCGGCCGAAATCCGGCAGCGCATCCCTGTCGAGATCTATCGCGCATGGCTTCTCGCGGCACACGGGTATGACCAGGCCGCGCTTTCCATCATCCGCCGGCTCACATTCGTTCCGCAGTATCTGACGCTGGAAGCCCAGGCGGATATCGCGCTGATCGAGGCGTCTCTTGAACTTCGCGCCGGGAACGCCTCCGCCGCCGCCGCCGCGGCCGACCGGCTCGCCTCGGCCGACGTCGGCGCGGCCCAGGCGCTTCGCCAGCTTCTCGCCATCGATCCCACGGCGCGATCCTCCGGCGGAGCGGACTCCACGTGGCCGCTGGCGTCGGTTCTCCTGCTGGCCCTGATGGCCGTTCCGGCCTTCGCCATCGACCGGGAACGGCGTCTCTGGCTGAAACGCTTTCCCGAAGGGCAGGATCGCATCGCCCCGTATCATGCGTTCAAACGCTCCCCCCTCGCGATGTTTCTCGTCACGGCGGGCAGTCTTCTGGTTCTGGCGCTCGGCCTGCCCCGGCGGCTCGGCGTCCGCCACGACGTCGCCTTCGCAATTATATACTGGATGATATCTTACACATTCACGCTCATCCCGTTCCACCGGCTGGACCTCGACGTCCGCAAGGGAAACTGGAGCCTACGGGAATACGTGTCCGCCGTGTTCCGTCTCCACCTGCTCAGGGCGCTCCCTCTCGCCGCACCCCTGGCCGCTTTTTTCATCCTCCGGACCATGTCATCCGCCCTCCCGTGGTGGGTCGTGAACGCCCCATGGTCGCCCGCCCTGGGCTTCGCCGTGCTGACGGCCGTCACCCTCCTCGCGATCCCCTTCCTCCTGCCGGCGGTCATGGGGATGCGACGGATCTCATCCGACCAACTTCCCCGCCCGCTCAGAGATCTCCCGTTCAGGTTCTACCGGTGGCCTCTCCCGAAAATCGGCATCGCGAACGCCGTTTCCTTCGGGTATTTCCGGGCATCCCATTCGATCGCCTTCACCGGCGAACTGCTCGACGGCTGTTCCGCGGAAGACGTCGTCGCCGTCGCGACCCATGAAGAGGCGCATCTGTCCGGCGGGCATCTGTTCCTGTATTTCCTGGCGATGGTCGATCTGGCACTCGCGGCCGGCCTGTGGGCGGCCGTGTTCCCGCTCCCTGCCGAGAGACTGCTGATGTTCGGCCCGACGGTCATGCAGGGCATGATCCTGTTCGCCGTCTGGCTCATCACCAACAGGTTGTTCACCGCCATGGGCCGCCGTTTCGAGTTCGAGGCGGACCGCTTCGCGGCGGAGCGGGTCGGGCGGGAACCGTACATCCAGGCCCTGACGCGCCTTGCACGCGCGAACTTCATGCCGGTCCGGTTTCGCGAAGCCGACAACGCCCCCGGCGTCCACCCGTCGCTCACCGAGCGGAAGCATGCCCTGCGAGGATACGATGGCCGCGTGTTCGAACCGGCCGCCGGTCTTCCGTCCGACCTGGTCCTCGCCCTCTGGAGAAGCCGACTCGCCCTCGAGTGGAATCGCGGCGAACAGGAGGCGAAACACATCTGCTCGCTCGACGACGATCCCCCCGGCGATGCCCCGCCGGCGGACAGGCTCGCCGCGATCGCCCGGCGCCAGGCCCGGTTCGGCGCCGAGTGTCTTCTCGAACCCGGCGGCGCCTGGCTCGAGATCATCGAATGCGCCCAGAAACTGACGATCCTGACCTCCGATCCGTCTATTCCGCAGGACCGCGTCTGCGCGCTCTGCAGCGGCGGCATGCGCGAGGCCCTCGCTCCCGACACCGTCGCCTGGGCGTCAACCCCGGCCGGCTGCAGGATTTCACGCCATCCGTCCGAAATGACGCAACCGGCGGTGTCTGACTCCACCCCGCCGGTTGAATTATAGAGTTAGATATATAATTTAGGACATGATGGCTTTCAGCGATTCCTGACGGTCGTTATACCGCTCGAAGGCGAAGTCGATCAGCCTGGTGACGAGGTCGCCGTAGGAGATGCCGGTCGCCTCCCAGAGTTTGGGATACATGCTGATGCTCGTGAAGCCCGGGATGGTGTTGACCTCGTTCAGGACGAGTTCTCCGGTGTCGCGGTCGAGGAAAAAGTCGACGCGGGCCATTCCCGCGCAGTCGAGGGCCCGGTAAGCCCGGACCGCCATTTCCCTGATCTCGGCCGTCTTCGCATCGTCGATCGGGGCGGGGATCCTGAGCTCCGAGCGGTCGTCGACGTATTTCGCCTTGTAATCGTAAAATTCATTGCATGGAACGATCTCGCCGGGGATCGACGCGATCGGCTTGTCGTTGCCGAGCACCGAGACTTCGAGTTCGCGGCCGTTGATCGTGGCCTCGACGAGGATTTTCCGGTCGTATTTCGCGGCAAGGTCGAAGGCGGCGGAAAGCTCGCCCCTGTCGTGCGCCTTGGAGACGCCCACCGAGGAGCCCGAGTTCACGGGTTTGACGAAGCAGGGATACGCGAGATGCGCCTCGAGATCGGCGATCACCTGGTCGGGGGTTTCGCGCCAGTCGCGGCGCAGATACTCCCTGAACGGCGCGATTTTCAGGCCGGCATCGCGGAACAGGCGCTTGGCGGCCGTCTTGTCCATGCCGACCGCCGAGGCCATGACGCCGCACCCGACGTACGGCAGATCGGCCATCTCGAGCAGCCCCTGCAGGGTGCCGTCCTCACCGTAGGTGCCGTGCATGATCGGGAACACCACGTCGAGTTTCACCTGCTGATGGGCGTTCTGCCTGTCGAGCAGGATCATTCCCTGGTGAGACGGATCGCCGATCAGGGCGGTTTTCCCGGCAGCCTCGGCCGGCGCGACGTCGAGCTTCTTCTGCTCCTGCGGCGCGGGCAGGAACTTCTTGGGGTCGGCCCCGACCACCCAGGTCCCCTGCTTTGACACGCCGATCGGAATGACCTCGTATTTGCTGGAATCGAGCGCCTTCATGATCGACTGCGCCGAGACAAGCGAAACCTCATGCTCGCCGGAACGGCCGCCGAAAACGACGCCGACGCGGATCCTGCCGGATGTGCCCATGAAAACAACCTCCTTGCCGCAAACGTTTTTCACAACGTGTATCGGCAGAAAAGCCCCGCGGCCTGAGGAAGCGTTCGCTTCAGGCCGGTTCCCGTATGTTGCAAGGATCCGCAACCGTCTCCGGTACCGGCACCACCGGCTTCTCGTCGTCCGCCGGGGACGGCGGCACGCCGAACCTCGAAAACGTCAGCGTGAAGGTGCTTCCCTCGCCCAGTTTGCTCGCGACCTCGACGGTGCCGCCCATCATCGTCACAAGGTTCTTGACGAGATACAACCCGACGCCGGAACCGCCGTAGCGGCGCCTGATCGTGCCGTCGACCTGTCTGAATCGGTCGAAGATGTATCTCAGATCCTCTTCGGCCATGCCGACCCCGTAATCGACGACCTCGAGAATGAGTTCGTCGTCTTTCGCCGTAGCCACCAGGCGGACGAGGCCGCCCTTTTTGGAGAACTTGACGGCATTGCTCAAAAGGTTGATCAGAACCTGCTTCAGACGGTCGCCATCGATGAGAATCGGGAACAGGTCTCCCTGGATCTTCACCTCGATCCGCACATCCCTGCTGACGGAGAACCCTTCCATGTGCTCGGTCACCTCTTTGAGCAGAGGCGCAATATCGGTCTTCACCGGTTCGATGCGCATCCTCCCCGTGTCGATCGCCTCCATGTCGAGCAGGTCGTTGATGAGCCGAAGCAGGTGCTGAGCGGTTTTTTTGATCTGGGCCGCCCCCGTCATCACGTCCTCTTTGCGGTCGTAATGCTGAAGGATGAGGTCGGGCCAGGCGAGAATCGAGGTGAGCGGGGTACGCAGCTCATGTGACATGTTGCTCAGGAACTCGCTCTTCAGTCGTTCGGACAACTGGGCTTTTTGGGTTTGTATTTCGAGCAGCCTGGTGCGTTCGATGACTTTCTTTTCCAGCGTCAGGTTCAAAATGCGAAGCTCGTTCTGCCGCTCGTTGATCGCCTGAACCATCTCGTTGAAGGTATGGGCCAGGAACTCGATTTCCTGGGCGGCCTCGATCGAAAGAGGAGGAGCGGAGTAGTTCTGCTGAGAGAGCTTCTCGGCAAGATGCTTCAGGGTCTCGATCGGATACGTGATCATCCGGCTGAAACGGCGGGCCACGTAGGCGATCAGCAGGAGGGTCAACAGAACGACCGCCGCGATGACTAAGGTGGTTGAACAACAACTGGGAGTTGATCTGCTTCAGCGAGAATCCCATGTACAGGGTGCCGAGGAACCGCTGGTTGAAGCTCAACCGGTGCCGCAGGTGCAGGATGTTGCCGTCGTCGAAGGACTCGATGGGAACCGCCGAGAACCCGGCCTTCCAGGAGGCGATCGGAGCCTGTTCCGGGTGGAATGCCGCCATCACGACGCCGTTCCGGTCGGCCACGTGAACGTATGCAACCTCCCCGCGCCGCGTCAGGCCGTTCACGACTTCGTTCAGCGCCTGCAGATCCTCGAACTCGACGCCGGGCGCCATGTTGTAGGCGGCCAGATCGACCAGTTCTTCGGCTTTCTGCTGGAAGTTCTTCCGGATGATCGAGTGTTCGCGGACGATCGTGAACGCCCCGAGAATGAGGATGCCGGGAACGAAGGCGGCCAGCAGGAGAATGCGCAACTGGGCATGCAGCGGCGCCCTGTACAGCCATTTCATCGACGTCATCGGATGACCCGGCAGTGCTTCAGGAAGTTCGCATGGAAGTCGGCGCCCACGGTGCGCGCCGTATTCAGGTTGAGGTGGATGACCGGCCTTTCGCCCTCCAGCGTCATGACGACCACGATGCCCGAGTTCAACAACAGCGGGTTGCTGCCGAAGGTGACCACCTGGTGCTCCTTCGCATATCTGCCGACGATCTCGCCGTCTTTCCGCCAGTCGCCGACCAGAACGAGCATTCCGGGAGTCCTTCCGGTCTCCGACAGGACGCCGTTTTTCAGCAACATCTTGATCGGCGCGAGCGGCCGACCGAAAATGGTTTTGCCCGCCAGCGCCTCTTCAACCTGTTTGAACGAACGATCGCACTCGCTCGAGTCGTCATTGCGCATCACGATGCCGACTTCGTAGGGGGTCGAAGCCGTGCTGTCGAACGAGCGGTCGTACGTCACGATCTTGAGAAAGATCTGGATCTGCAGGGGAATCGGGATTTCAGCGGCAGGCGACTCTCGGCTTGCCGCGACGAGGCTGCCGCAGACGAGGAGCTGCATCAGGACGATCCATCCTGCTGCCAGGATGCTGCGCGGTCCGATTCGGTTTTTCCTGCAGTTACTGCCCATACATCCTTAAAACGATCGTATGAAGTCGAACCTGACCAGCGTTCCGGGGGCCCAGGCCTCGAGCATCTCCTGGTAGGAGCTGCGGCCGATGTTCCAGGCCGAGAACTTGATGTGTTCTTTCGAAGAGATGCGGTGCAGGAGGGAGGCTCCCGTCACCGAGTAGCTCGACACGTTCCGCGTTCCGACGCCGGGAACGTCGCGTTTGTTGGTGTCGATGGTATCGCCGACCCAGTGCGTTTCGAGCTGCATGCTCGTTTTGTCGTCGAAGGCATGCCAGAACCCGATCCCGCCCTTCTTCTCGGCGTCGTACTGGAGCTCGCGACCCTGATTGTCTTCCGAGCGGAGCCACATGCCGCTCAGGAACAACCGGTTTCTGGGCGAGAAGTGCTTGCGAAGCTCGAACTCGATCCCGTGAATGTCGGCGCTGTCGCCGGGCTGCTGCGGATGGAACTTCCCGAAGATGCCGTATCGGGCATACGCTGGATCGGCGATGAGCGGATCGAAGTTTTCCCAGATGATGTTCTTGTGGACCATGTTGAACCCGGTCAGACGGGCATAGAGTTCCCTGGGGAACATGTAATCGAGCGAGAGTTCCAGCGTGCGGATTTTTTCGGGTTCCATGTTCTGAGTGCCGCGGCCGCTCGGCTGGTCGATGTACGACTGCCAGTTCGAGGGCTCCTTGAACGCGCTGCCGTATCCGAATCTCGCGTGGCCTTTTGAATCGTCGAAGCTATACATCAGCGACAGGTGCGGGCTGAACACATCCTCGTAATCGGTGTGCGTGTCGTATCGTCCGCCGACGGTCAGCCGCCAGGGAGTGGAAAGCGTGATTTCGTCCTGGAAAAACAAATTGATGTTGTCCTTCGTGAACGACCTGCGCTCCGGAATAAAATCGTCCCCTTTATACGTTTCGGACCGAAGCCCGGTGCCGAACGAGAGCTGGTGACGCCTGCGGATCGCCATGTCGCGCTGAAGGTTGATGTACCATCTATACGAATCGATATTATAATTCAGGTCGGGCACGTCGGCAAAGTTATAGAAATTTTCGTCATACCCGTGCCAGCTCACAACCATCGTGTCGCGTGCGCCATTCCGGCGTTCGGCCGAGGTGTGCCAGTCGATCCACTCCTCGCCGCGCTTCCAGGTATACAGCCGGTACACGCCGAAATCGGCGCCGTCGTATTCCTGGTCGACGCGGCGCATGCCGACGTTTATTCTATTGTTTCCGAATTTATATTTGCCGTACAAATATCCCCAGGCGCGGTCGCTGTGGGCGTCTTCGCCGGGCCGGTTCCGGTCGCGGATGATGCCGGGGCCTTCCGTCGTGTTCATGTGGAGGTCCCAGAGCCAGGAGGTGGCCTTCGTGCGGCCGGCCACGGCCAGTTGGGAACGGGCCGTCTGGAACGTTTCCCAGCCCGCCTGGAATTTCCCCGTCAGATCGCCCTTGAGGTAATCCTCGGGATCGCGGGTGATGATATGCACGACGCCGAGAAACGCGTTCGCGCCGTAGAGGGCCGACCCCGGCCCGGAAAGCACCTCGATGCGCTTGATGTTGGAAAGGGGAAGCGTGATGTCGGTCCAGATACCGCCGTCACGAACGTCGTTGACCGGCACGCCGTCGACCATCCAGAGAATGCGCTCGTTGATGACGGACGCGCCGACCATGCCGCGGATCGACGTGTTCGTGAACTGCGAGAGCCAGGTTTTCGTCTGAAAACCGGGAATGCGCCGGAGAAGGTCGGAAAGCGTCATCGCGGGCGAGTTGAGGATTTCCTCTTCGGTGATGACGTACATCGTCGCCGGCGAGGCATCCATCGCCGCCTCGCGCCTCGTCGCCGTCACGACCGCCTGGCAGAGGAGGTCATCGAGCGATACGTCCGAAATGTCCTTGAATTCCTTCACCGCCGGACCCGCCCAGGCGGCTGCGACGCAGAGCACCCACACGGAGAGCAGGAACGCCCACCGCCTCCGAACGCAAGCATTGACCGCATGTTGTTTTCGAGTTTGCATCAGGAGTCTCCCAAAATGTTCGCCAATGTTTTCTCTTCTCTTTGTTTTGGCGTGTCTTTGTTCCCGACAGTGCCGGGATACATACTGCAATGATCGAATATCCGGAAGGATAGACAAAATTCTCCATCCTGTCCAGTCATTCTCTTGACACCACTCCCATCACGGCTTAGGGTATGCGTTTCAGGATGACCAGCAAACCTTCACGAATCCCCGCCGGCAAGCCGGAACAAAACGGTTCCGGCCCATTGCCGCCTCCTCCGGGATCGTCCGCAGGACGTCTTCACATGACGGCCGAGACGGGAATCCTCGTCGCCCTCGCGCTCGCCCTCGGCCAGTTCAGGCTGTTCGAACTCCCCGCAGGCGGCTCGCTTTCTCTGGGAAGCCTTCCGCTTCTCCTGCTGGCCGCGCGGCAGGGCTGGCGGCGGGGCGTTTCGGCCGGCTTTCTCGCCGGCCTGCTCATCACGCTTCGCCGGCCGACCATCGTTCATCCGGTTCAGTATCTGCTCGATTACCCGCTCGCCCATGCGGTTCTCGGCCTGGCCGGTCTCTGGCGATGGACGCATCCCGGAAAAGCGGCAGCGGCGGTGACATTTGCAAGCAGTCTGAGACTGCTCTGCCATGTCACCGCCGGCGCTGTGTTCTTCGCCTCACCCGGAATCTCTTCCGGCTCGGCGATCGCGACGTCGGTCTTCTACAACCTCGGCCACATGCTTCCGGAAACCGCCGTCAACGCCGCGCTCGCGGCGTGGCTGGCTTCCGGGCACCCCCGGCTGGTCGGAAACCCGCCGGCCGGCGTCAGAGATTGATCGTCCGACGCCGAAAACGCATCAGAAGACCGGGGTCACCTTGTCGCTGCCGAGACACTTGGTGCAGACGTATCCGCGCACCAGCTTGCCGCGAAGCATGACGCGCTTGCGCTGAAGGTTGACGCTCCAGCGCCGCTTCGTGCGCCGATGCGAGTGGCTGAGCTGATAGCTGACCTGGGGGCCGCGTTCACAAACCAGACAATACCGAGACATTTGTGTCACCTCCGAACAAAGGTCGAGTGGTTCTGTATACTACCAGAATTTCACCGACGATGCAACGACATTGTACACCATCATCGTTTTTCATCTCCTTTCATTCGCTGCGGTCCGGTGCCCGGTCTGTGTGTGAATTTGCCTGCCAATCCCCAGATGGCGCTGCTGAAATCCTCTTTCCCAGCGATTGTCCTAAGATGGAGACGCCCGCCTTCCGATAGTTCTACAAAAGGCTTTCATCGGAGGTCGGTTCATGTCACTTCTGCAGAACAGGCGATACGCTCTCTTCCTTGTCGCCGTCATTCTTCTCGCCGCCGCCCTGGGCGGCTGTACGAACGCGAACTCCATCGCCGGCATCGACACGACGGAAACGACCACCACCGCGCTCACAGACACATCCTCGACTCCAACGTCGGCGAACCTCTCCCCCATCCTGCACCTGACCTCCTCGAACGCGATGGTGGGCGTCGAAGGGGAAGTGACGCTGACGGCGGATGCCATCGATCCCGACGGAGATCCGGTCCAGCTCAACTGGACGGCATCAGGCGGCGTGATCATCAGGAACGTTTCGAATATGGCCGTCTGGAAAGCCCCCTCCACCACGGGATGCTTCGAAATCTCCTGTCTCGCTTCCGACGGGAAGGGCGGTGCAACGTCGTCGAAACTGAACGTCTCCGTCGTTGGCGGCCGTGTCTACCGTGTGACGGTTCAGGTGAACAGAGCGTCGCTTCTCGTCAACCAAGCGGGATCGACGGTCGACGGCGAATGGCTTCCGCTCGCCCAGGCCAAGGTGACGATTCCGTCGCTCAACCTCGTCGGAATAACCGATGCGGAAGGAAAAGCGGAGATCGCGCTCGACGGCGGAACCTCCGTGGCCAGTTCAGCCGAAATACACATCGCGTATCTCGACTGGAACCTCCGATACGTGTCGCAGTTCCCCGCCAACGGCAGTTCGATCAACGACACCGTGCAGTTTCACCCGGGATATGAAGAAGCATCGATTGCGGTCGGGCGCGGCGATTCGTTTGCCTCGCGCCGCGGCAGCGTCGAACTCGTCGTGCTTGGCGACGTCGCCGGCGAAGCTCTTCCGCTGAACGAAGTGCTGGTCAACGCCGGTTCGAGCCAGCTCTCGACGAGCAACGGCAGGGCGTTTCTGACCGTCGACGCCGCCCAGGGAGAGACGACGATCTCGGTCTCGAAGAGCGGCTACACCGAGCGGAGAGACCTGGTGCTGCCCGTGGTGCTCGACGGGCTGACGCTGGTTCGGATCAAGCTGCAAAGCCAGAACGCAATTCCGATCACGGATCCGATCATTTCCTGGGCCCGGCCGTATAACGGTCAGAAGGAACTGCCCGTCACAACCGCGTTCGAGGTCGGCTTCGGGCAGGCTATGGACAAAGCGTCGATCTTCGACGAGTTCGAGATGATCGTCGAGGTCGAGGGTGGAATCACGGCCGCGATCACGGGTGCGGCGGTGCCGTCGTATTTCACGACCGAATGGTCGGGCGACACCGTGCTTCGATTCCGACCGAAGACCGCCTTGGCAGCGCAGAAGCGATACAAGGTGATGCTGTCGAAGTGGGCTGCGCGCACGGCGGACGGCAGGGTGCTCCGCAGCTACGGCGGCGTCTTCGCGACGTTCACGACGGCCGCCGACCCGGCTCCCGTCATCGTCTCGACCTCGCCGCGGAACGGCGACACCGGTATATCCCGTATCGGCCCGTTCCTGGTGAAGTTCAGCCGGCCGATGGATCGCTCGAGCCTGACGCGCGGGCTGAAGCTCGATATCACCGACGAGACGGCGAAGGCCAGCGTTTCCATCAGCGGTGCGGCTCTCGAATCCGAATTCAAAATCACCTGGTCGGAAGACGACACCCTGCTGTCGCTCGTTCCCGTCAGGACGCTGAGAGCACGATCTCCCTATCTCGTCCGGATCACGAGCGCGGACCTCCGGTCGAAATCAGGGCTCGCCGTCGCCGGTCTGTCGCAGCTCTGGGTGCGCTTCACGACGGGTAACTGAGGGCTCCGGGGGTCAGATGCCGGTCCGGAACACGAGGGTCGGAATCGTATCGAGCAGGATCATCAGATCGAGCGAGATCGACATGTTCTCGATATAGTAGAGATCGTATTCTATATGCGTATGTATAGGAAGATTCGCCGTTCGGGCGTAGACCTGCCATAGTCCCGTGATGCCGGGACGGACCTTGAGCCGCTTCGCTTCGAGCGGAGTGTATTCCCTGACGATGAACGGCATTTCGGGCCGCGGCCCGACGAGGCTCATGTCGCCGGCCAGCACGTTCCAGAGCTGCGGGAGCTCGTCGAGACCGGAAGAACGGAGGATCGCGCCGATCCGGGTGATCCGCGGGTCGGCCCGGTCCGTCGGCGTCGGAGCGTAGGCGTCGGCGTCGGCGAACATCGTCCGAAACTTGTAGATCGTGAACTCGCGGCCGTCGCGCCCCACCCGCGTCTGCCGGAACAGGATCGGTCCCGGCGAGTCGAGCTTGATCAGCAGGGAAAAGGTGAGCCCGAGCGGGGCGAGAACGACCAGGAACGTCGCCGACACAAGCACGTCGATCGCCCGCTTGGCCGCGAGAACGAGCGTGCGCGACGCGGGAGAGGACACGCTCAGCATCACGGCGCCGTCGAAGAAGCCGCCCGCGATCTGGCGCAGATACAGGTTGCCGAATGACGGCACCAGGTGCAGGAGGATGGCCGGGTTGCGCGACCGCTCGCGGAGCTCCCAGAGCTGTTCGTAGGCGATGCGGTCCCCGAAGATGAACACCTCGTCGATATGCTCGGAGGCGATCACCTCTGGCAACGGCACGCCGGCCCCTGCCGCGATGATGTCGGCACCGAGAGAAGGGTGCTCCCGGAGGCGTTTCTCGAACAGATCGAGCGCCGCTCCCGATCCGGCAAGGATGACCCGCCGGCGGCCCCAGCCGCGCACATGGAGGGTTTCCCGGAGTCTGTGGGCGACCTGTCTGCCGATGCCGCCAACGCAGACGAACGTCAGCCACCAGAAGAAGAGCACGAGTCGCGAGTAGTCGTAGGCATGGTACAGGAACGTGCCCGCCATGAGGAGCAGGAACAGGATGATCGAGGTCTTGAAGTGCAGAAGCAGTTCATCGAGCCTGAACAGCAGGAGTTTCCGCTCGTAGCCCCCCCGCCAGAGGAGCAGAAGGTGCCAGATCAGAACGGCTGCGCCGACGAGAAACGCATACTGACGGGGATTTCGCAGATACGGCTCGACGTGGAACAGGAATTCGGAGGTGCGGAGCAGATAGGCGATCGCCGCCGAAAGACAGATCGTTATCGTGTCAGCTATAAAATTCAGCGCCGACATCGATCAACGGCCGTCGTCCAGGGCACAGAAAAGCCGATACCAGAGGAACCCGACCGCGAGAGAAACAAGCGTGGCGACAGCCGTATAACGCCATCCCGGTCCTTCCCCGAACGCCAGCCTGACGTCCGGCGGGCTTACCGGCTGAGCTCCCGCAGAATCCGGGGATTGGGCGGAAGAGGCTCCGGCGCCGGCGGAACGCCCTGTCTCACGTGTTCCCATCGGTCTCGCGAGGCGCACGTCGGGCACGGTGGCCGGGGCAGCCGGTTCCGCCGGGCCGACGTCCGGGCCGACGTCCGGGCCGCCCGGCGGGGATTGAACGCCCTGGGTCGCCCGTTCGGGATCGCCAACCCGCGGGGAGCCGATCGCCGGGACCGTCGACACGGTCGTGATCGGTGGCGCGGGCGGTGACGGCGGGCGGGCATCGGACGACGGCGCAAGAAGGGGTTCCCCGGGCTTGATCGGGGGATGTCCCTCGGCCTGAAACTCGATCAGGTCGGCGAGTTCCTCGCAGAAGTCTTCGAGAGAATCGCGCTGCTCGCGGGGAAACGAGACGCGGGTGATGTTCTGCGGGGCCGAACGGGGCGTGAACGTGAGCGTATACCCGCGTTTGCTTTGAAAATACAGGATCGAATCGATATCGCGCCGCATCAGAAGGGCGACGACGGCTCCCTTCCCGAACTCCCGGGTATGAAAATACACCGTCCGGTCGGTGAGCACCATCCACAGTTCCCCCATGCGACCGACCACCCCCGAGGCGGAGGAAATGGCCTTCCGGACGGTCTCGCCTTCGGAAAGATACAGTTGCAGGTCTCGCAGAACGGATTCGGGAAGCTGCGGCGTCGTTTCCATGCCGCCATGCTAGCGCAATCGGGGAATAACGGCAAGCCACGCGCGACCATGATATAATCGCTGGCCATGAACGACTCACCTCTTCCGCCAGAAAACCGGGGGGGCTCCCCCGGTCGCGACTCCGTCTGGGAACAGCGGTTCTGGCTCGTTCTCATTTTTTTCTGGCTCGCCAGGCTCGCCATGGCCCTCGTTCTCGATCTCACCCCCGATGAGGCCTACTACTGGGAACTCGCGCGCCGCCCCGACTGGTCGTATTTCGACCATCCGCCTCTCGTCGCCTGGATGATTGCCCTCGCGCGCCTGCCGTTCGGCGACACCCCTCTCGCCGTCCGCCTGCCGGCCCTGCTGAGCATGCCCGTCATCTGCCGGGCCCTCTACCTCATCGGCCGCGACGGCCTCGGAAGCGCGCGGACAGGCTTTTTCGCCGCCCTGATCCCGAACCTGACCCCTGCGGGCTTCACGCTCGGCCTCGTCACGACGCCCGACGTTCCCCTCGCCCTCTTCTGGAGCCTAGGAACCGTGGCCTTCCTCCGGATTCTGGGGAACGACGCCGCGCAGAACTGGGTGTTTCTCGGCGTCTGCCTCGCGTTCGGCGCCCTCGGAAAATACAACATGATATTTTTCGTGCCGGCCGTCGCGATCGTCATTCTCTGGTATTCCGAGTGGCGCAATCGCGTGCTGACCGGCCGCTTCTGGGCGATGGTGGGGCTCGCCGCCCTCGGCACGCTTCCGATCCTCTATTGGAACAGCCAGAACGAATGGGCGTCGTTCAGGTTCCAGTTCGCGCACGGGTTCCGGCCGAGTTCCCGCGGCGTCCTCGCCAATATCGGGGAGTTTCTGGGCGGCCAGCTCGGCACGATCGGGCCGGTGCTGTTCCCCCTGTTCTGGTGGATCGGCGGGAAGGCCGTTCTCGACGGCGTTCGGCGCAGAGAGCCGGCGCGGCTGTTTCTCGGCATTCTCGCGCTTCCGATGATGCTGTTTTTCGTCAAGCGCGGCCTCGCCTCGAAGGTCGAGGCGAACTGGCCGCAGATCGCATATCTGAGCCTCATGCCCCTGACGGCCGAGTGGCTTCTCGCCGCCGAGGGGAAGCTCCGTTCGCGGCTCGGCTGGGTTCTCGGACCATCCGCCCTGCTCACGCTGCTGGTCGTCGTCCAGGCGATGACCCTGGTTCTGCCTCTCCCTCCACGCGCCGACGTCTCCACCCGCCTGCACGGCTGGGAGCAGATGGGAAAAGCTGTCCGCGGGCTCGACGAGCAATTCGGGCGCGCAGCGCTCTTCGTGGGCCAGGGCGGTCCCCTGACCGCGCTGGTCGCCTTCTACGGCCGTATTCCCCCGGAGCGGGTGGCCGAGATTCACGGGCAGGGCCACTGGCAGTTCTGGTGGAAAAACAGACAACCCGCGTCCGGATCGAACGTGGTGTATGTGAGCACCGACGAGCCCGGTTCCGAAGCCCCCCTGTTCGGAGCGGCCTGCGAAACGGTGCTCGCCTCCGAAACTCTTCCGATCCGCTCGCGAGGTCGTCTCGTCCGCACCCTCGTCTTCACCCCGATGGCGGGATATCGCGGCGGCGTGCGTTTCGAGTTTCCCAAGGGATATGAAAAATACTGAACGGAATACGATGATGAACGCCTTTCATACCGATTTCGACTGTCGACATTTTCGCGGGGACAAGCCGTGCGCCTTCTGCGGAGGCCGCCGCTGCGGGCCGCTCACGGGCGGAAACGCCGACTGCGGCAGATACGAGCCGCTGACGCACCGCACGCTGATCGTCAAGCTCGGCGCGCTCGGCGACGTCGTGCGCACGACGACGCTCCTGCCGGCCCTCCACCGGAAACATCCCGGCACGGCGGTGACCTGGCTGACCCAGCCCGGCGCGGTGCCGCTCGTCCAGAACGACCTGGTCTGGAAGACCCTGCCCTGGAACTTCGAGACGGCGCTCTGGGCCGAAGCCGTGAACTGGGACCTGGTCATCTGCCTGGACAAGGAGGAAGGACCGACCGCGCTCGCCACGCGCGTTCCCGCCACGATCCGCCACGGCTATGGGCGAAACGCGAACGGCCTTCTGGCGCCGCTCTCGAGCGCGAGCGAGCACCTGTTCCTGCTCGGCATCGACGACGAGGAGAAGTTCCGCCGCAACACCCTCACGTATCCCCGGCTGATCGCCGACGCCTGCGAACTCGACTGGGGGCCCAACCCCTACGTTCTGCCTCTCACCGATGCCGAGCGAGACTGGGCCGATGGCGCCGCGGAACTGTTCGGCGACAAGCTCGCGGTCGGCCTGCATCTCGGTTCAGGAGAAGGATTCGCCGGAAAGTGCTGGCCGATCGACCGGTATGCGGCTCTGGCGCGCCGGCTTCTCGACGCGGGCGCCGTGCCGGTCTTCCTCGGCGGTCGCCGGGAAGCCGCGATCTACGAGGAAGCCCGCACGATCGCCCCGGCCGGCTCGGTGTTTCCCGGCTGCGAGTTCAGCCTTCGGGAATTCGCCGCGCTTACCTCGAGATTGCGCGTCATGGTGTCCGGAGACTCGCTCGCGATGCACATCGCCATCGGCACGGGCGTTTACTCGGTCGCGCTGTTCGGCTCGACGACCGAGCGGGAGATCGAATACTACGGTCGCGGCGAGTCGATCGTCGGACGGGTTCCCTGCGCGCCCTGCTTCAGGCGCCGCTGCCCGACCCACGAGGAGTGCATGAGGGAGATCTCCGTCGACGCGGTGTTCGAAGCCGTGCAACGGGGCCTGAACGCGAAAGGACGAACAGCATGAGCATCGGGGCATTGCGCGGCCGCAGACTTCTGGTCCTGCTTCCCACCTACAACGAAGCCGGGAACCTTCCCCGGCTGATCGACGAACTGCTCGCGCTCGACCCGGCCGTCGACGTGCTCGTCATGGACGACCAGTCGCCTGACGGCACGGGAAAGATGGCGCAGGAGCTGGCCGCGAAGAATCCCCGAATTCATGCGGTTCTGCGCCCCCCGCCGCGCGGCCGCGGCCTCGCCGGGCGGGATGGCTTCACCTGGTTTCAGCGGCACCCCGAGTATGACATCCTCGTCGAGATGGACGCGGACTTGTCGCACCAGCCGAGATTCATTCCGTCGATGGTGGCGGCACTCGACCACGCCGATGCCGTGACCGGCTCGCGGTTCATCCCGGGCGGCAGCGAAACCGGCCGCACGCTGGGGCGACAGATCACGTCGCTGCTGGCGAACTCGTATCTCCGGTTCGTTTTCCGGACCCGCGTGCGCGACTGCACCTCGGGTTTCAGAGCCTTCACGCAGCGCGCGTTCGCGGGTATAGATTTTACTCGCTATAGATCGGTCGGACCCACAATCGTCACCGAACTGCTGTATGACCTTCAGCGCAGGGGCCGGCGGATCGCCGAGGTGCCGATCCGGTTCGAGGACCGGGTCTGGGGCGAGTCGAAACTCTCGCCGGCGATCCTGGCGCGGAGCCTCTGGTTCCCGCTGGTGCTGAGGTTCGGGCGGCTGCTCGGCCCCCGCGTCAATCCTCGCCCATCTCGTGACTGATCAGCCTGCGGAGCTTGGTGAACAGCAGATACAGCATGAAGAGTAGGCCGAGCTGCATGACGAACAGCGCCATGAACAGCAGGCGGTTCACGAACCGTTCCGTCGTCACGATCGTCAGGAGCATTCCGAGGGCGTCGGCGGTCGGCAACGCCTTCAACGTGGCGTTGTTCAGCATTTCGGAGTAGGACTGGGCCGCCATGATGAAGCTGCCGAACACGAGCACGATGGCAACGACGACGAAAAGGAAGCTGACGATGCGCAGGCGGCGCTCGAGTCGCTCGGAATGGTTCACGTGAAGGCTCCTTGTCCGGTGAGATCAGGTGCGGGTATTATAAACCATGTCCCGGGCATGTCAAACAATGCGTTGAATTCATGCAGGAGGATCCCATGGGAAAAGTCTACGTTTTCATGGCTCACGGCTTCGAGGAGATGGAACTGACGATCACGGTTGACATGCTGCGACGCGCGGAGTTCGACGTTCAGACCGTCTCGCTCGCAGACGACACCGCGCCTGTCACAGGCTCGCGTGGCATCGCGATGGTCCCCGACATTTCGTTCAAACAGATCCAAGAAGGCCTGGCCGACTGGCTGGTTCTGCCGGGCGGACTCGAGGGAACGAAGCGGCTGGCGGAGGACGAGCGCGTGCTCGCCCTGATCAGGCGGCACGTGGACGGCGGAAAACGGGTCGCCGCCATCTGCGCGGCCCCGACCGTTCTGGTCAGGGCCGGCGTCGCCGGCGGCTGGCGCATGACGTCTCATCCCGGCGTCCGGGAAAAGATGGAGGGCGTCGAGTATCTCGAGGACCGCGTCGTGTCGGACGGCCCCTTCATCACCTCGCGGGCGGCGGGCACCACCTTCGACTTCGCGGCGGCGATCATCGCCGCGGAGAAGGGGCGCCCCGCCTTCGACCGCGTGAACGCGGGCGTTCTCGCCGCGGTCTGACCCGCCGGAACGGGGCCGTTCGCCCCGACCGGGTCAGTGCGCGGCTGCGGGAACGTTGTCCTCGAGCTTGAACTGGGGGTTGATGACCAGCTTGAAGAACTTGGCGTTGAGCCGGTCTCCGAGATAGTTGTTCAGGTCCTCCGAACTCTTCACCAGGAGCTCCCATTGCGGCACCTTGATCTGCTTGCCGCAGAGGGTGCAGCTCATGACCCCTTTGAGTTCCTCGATCGACTTGTGGCTGACGTTGAGGATGTTTCGGCAGAGGCCGCATTCGATCGTGAAGTAGAAGGGCAGTTTATCGATTCGTTCGAGCATGTTTCGTTCTCCTTGTCGCGTATTATATACTATATATTAGGCATATTTTTATATCAATATCCAAGATCCGCGTCGACGAGATGGATCGAGATCGGCGTAAGGCGCGGCCGGCGTTCGAGGACGACGGTCGCGTTGCACATGCGCTGAGGCGAGGAGCACCCGTCGGGAGCCGGGCAGGGCCGGTCGTGAGCGCAGGGAGTCTGAACCCCGATCCGGCGTGCGTTTTTCGGACACGCCTCCTGCTTGATCCGGCGAATGGCAGCAGGAACGTCGGGCACGACTTTGTTCCGGCCGGCGACGATCACGACCTTGCCGGGGCCGAAGATCTGGCCTGCGACGCGGTTTCCGACCCCGTCAATGTTGACGAGCTTTCCGTCCAGGGTGACGGCGTTCGTCCCCGTCAGCAGGACGTCGGCCGTCAGGCCGGCCCTCCGGACGCGCGCCCGGGCCTCGTCGTCGAATGTCGGCTCATACGGATCGTTGATCGTGTTCCCTCGGGCCGCCAGCTTCTCGAACAACTCCAGCTGGGCGCAGGTGACGGAACCGCATCGGTTCACCACGGCGTTTGCGGGGATTTCGGCCAGTACGGCGTCGGCAGCGGCGCCGGATGTCGAATGAACGGCGACTTCGAATCCGTGTTCCCGAAGTTTGTCCGCGAGGATGTCGAGCGAGGTCCCCTTCATATATGCTCCTTTATAACATCTTCCGCCGAAACGCATCGCGCTTTTTTTGGACGCCGGCGTCCTGCAAACAGTTCTATTATCCCGCAATCGAGAAATACGTCAATACCCTGAATTTCTCCTTGTGATACTATACTGTCCGGCATCCCCACACTCGCATTTCCACAACGGAGCAGCAGCGTGAAAAGCTATCGCAAGGAACTCTGGTTCGACATCAAGGGCCGTCGCGCCTTCGTGAATATCACCCCCCAGGTCGAAGCCTGCCTGCGGGAAAGCGGCATCAAAGAAGGCCTGTGCCTCGTGAACGCCATGCATATCACGGCAAGCGTCTTCATCAACGACGACGAGAGCGGCCTGCACCAGGATTTCGAGACATGGCTCGAGAAGCTCGCGCCGGAAAAGCCGTATTCCCAGTATCACCACAACGGCGCAGAGGACAACGGCGATGCGCATCTGAAGCGCACGATCATGGGCCGCGAGATCGTCGCCGCCGTCACGGCGGGCAAACTCGACTTCGGCCCCTGGGAACAGATCTTCTACGGCGAATTCGACGGCAATCGGCGCAAGCGGGTGCTGGTCAAGATTATCGGAGAATGACGTATGGCTGACCAGGCTTCTTCCGGCAGGGGCAAGCTCGTTCTCTGGCATTCGCTCGATCTCCCGGAACTCCTTTCCCACCTGAAGACCGATCCGGCGACCGGCCTGACGGCTGAAGACGCGACGAAGCGCCGGGACTGCGTGGGCTTCAACCTCCTGAGTCCCCCGCCGCGGACACCCGCCTGGAGGCGCTTTCTCGGTCAGTTCGAGAACCCGCTCGTCATCATCCTGCTCGTCGCCGCCGTCGCCAGCGCGTTTGCCGGCCGCGGCACCGACGCCGCCGTCATTCTCGCCGTGACGATCGTCAACGCGATCATCGGCTTCGTTCAGGAAATGAAGGCCCAGGGCGCCATCGATGCCCTCGCCCGGATGGTGAAAACCGAGGCGACCGTGCTCAGAGGCCCCGATCGTCACGAGCGGATCGACGCTTCGTTACTGGTTCCCGGCGATGTCGTGCTTCTCGCGACCGGCGACCGCGTTCCGGCCGACCTGCGCTTCCTCGAGACGAAGAGTCTCCGCATCAACGAGTCGGCCCTCACCGGCGAAAGTCTCCCGGTCGATAAATCGGTCGGGCGGGCGGAAACCGACGCATCTCTCGGCGACAGGCGCGGCATGGGCTTCAGCGGCTCGCTCGTCACCGCCGGCTCGGGCCGCGGCGTCGTCGTCGCGACCGGCGACGCGACCGAACTCGGCCTGATCAACGCCCTCATCAACCAGTCGGAAGAACTCGCCACTCCGCTCATGGAGCGCCTCGAGGTCTTCTCCCGCGCCTTCGGCATCTGGGTCGTGGGCTTCGGCGTCGCCATCTTCGCCCTCGGCGTTTGGCGCGGCGGCGACGCGACCGAGATGTTCATGGCCGCGGTCAGCGCCGCCGTCGGAGCAATTCCCGAAGGACTTCCGGCGGTCATGACGATCGTCCTCGCGATCGGCGTGAAGAACATGGCCGCGCGCCAGGCCATCATTCGCAAACTTCCGGCGGTCGAGACGCTCGGCAGCGTCACGGTGATCTGCTCGGACAAGACCGGCACCCTGACCGCCAACGAGATGACGGTCCAGCGCATGATCACACCAAGCGGCAGCTTCAGCGCGGACGGCGTCGGTTTCAACCCGGCTCTGGGGAAGGTCTACGGCCCGGACGGTTCCGAAACGAACGGAGACGTCCATCTCGAGCGGCTTCTCAAGGCCGGCGTCCTGTGCAACGACTCTCAGCTCGTGTACAAGGCGCACGGCGTCGAAGTCGACGGCGACCCGACCGAAGGTGCCCTCCTGACGGCGGCCCTCAAGGCCGGCGCCAGAGTCGACGAGTGGCGCAAGACGCATCCACGCCTCGACGTGCTTCCCTTCGATTCGGCCTCGCAGCTCATGGCCAGCCTGAACCGGAATCCCGACGGCTCGTCCACCCTCTGGGTCAAAGGTTCCGCCGAGCGGCTGTTCCCGCGCTGCACGACCGTCGAACTCGGGGGAAAAACCGTCCCGTTTTCCCAGGAGCCCTTCCTGGCCCAGATCGACGAGCTCGCGCGGCAGGGGATGCGCATTCTCACCCTCGCCTGCGCGAACATCGACGGAACCGCCATTCCCGCCGAGCTTCCGCCGCTCACCTTCCTGGGGCTGAGCGCGATGATCGACCCGCCCCGGCCCGAAGTGCGCACGTCGCTCGAGCTGTGCGGCCGCGCCGGGATCCAGGTCAAGATGATCACAGGCGACCACCCGGCGACCGCGACTGCGATCGGACGGGACCTCGGTATCGGCAAAGCAGAGATTCCCTGCGTGAACGGCCGTGAGATCGGCGCCGCCTCGATGCCGGAACTCATCGAGCGCGCCGAGCATGCCTCGATCTTCGCCCGCGTCGCGCCCGAGCACAAGTTCAGGCTGGTCGAGGCGCTCCAAAGCAAGGGCCATATCGTGGCCATGACCGGCGACGGCGTGAACGACGCGCCGGCCCTCAAACGCGCCGAGATCGGCGTCGCGATGGGCAAGTCCGGGACCGAGGTCGCCAAGGAGGCTTCGGACATGCTGCTGGTCGACGACAACTTCGCGACGCTGGTGCGGGCCGTCGAAGAAGGCAGAAACGTCTTCAACAACCTGATCAAGAGTATGGTCTACATCCTGCCGACGAACACCGGCCAGGGGCTTGTTATACTTGCTGCTATTTTATTTGGCCTCAGGCTGCCGATCACGCCGGTCCAGGTCCTCTGGGTGAACCTTCTCACGGCGTTCCTCTCGCTGCCGCTCGCGTTCGAGGCGATGGAGAAGGGCCTCATGGATCGACCGCCCAGGCCGGCCGAACGGCCCCTGCTCGACTGGCAACTCGTTCTGCGCATCGTGCTGGTATCGCTGCTGATGACCTTCGTAAGCTTCGCCATCTTCTGGTATGAGCGCCAGGTCATGGGCGCCGACCTCGAGACAGCCCGGACGGCTGTCGTGGCCACGATGATCGGGGTCGAACTGTTCTTCCTGTTCCCGTCGAGGGGCCTGTATTCCCCCATGCCGAACGTCTCGCCGACGCTCAACCCCGTTCTCTGGCCGTGCCTTCTCGCCACGATCGGCCTCCAGGCGGCGTTCACCTACGTTCCCGTCATGCAGAGAATCATGGGAAGCCGTCCGATCGATCTCGAGGCGTGGCTGGTCATTCTCGCCGCAGCGGCGATCGTCATTCCGATGACGGAAGTCATCAAGCGCCAGTTCCCGCCGGCAACCCACAAGGGATGAACCAGCCCCGACTTGCATCCGGCGCTCGCCGTCCGTAGACTGTATTCCGTACACCCGCTTCGACAGGAGAAACGAACATGAGTGCCAACGCCGGAACATCCAAGGTCTATACGATCGGCCTTCGCGCGAAAGGTCCCGCTGACAGTCACGATGCGAAGATCGCCAAGCTCGCCCGCGCGATCGGAATGGACTCGTTCGACTGGAAAAACAAGCTCGTCGCCGTCAAGGCGCATTTCGGCGAGCGCGGCAACTCGGCGTTCGTGAGGCCCCATTACCTGCGTCCGCTGACGGAAATGGTCAAGGCCGGCGGCGGCAAGCCGTTCCTCGCCGAGACGACCACCCTCTACACCGGAAGCCGCAGCAACGCGCCCGATCACATCATGACGGCCCTCCAGCACGGGTTCGGCACGGAAGTCACCGGCGCCCCCGTCATCATCTGCGACGGCATCACCGGCCGCGATCACCACATGGTCAAAATCGACGGGAAGCACTGCAAGGAAGTCTCGGTCGCAAGCGGCATTCACGAGGCCGATGCGCTCGTCGTGATCTCGCATTTCAAAGGCCATGAGGTGACGGGGTTCGGCGGCGCCATCAAGAATCTGGGCATGGGCTGTTGCTCCCGCGCGGCCAAGCTGGTGATGCATACGGCCATCAGGCCAAGCGTTCTCACGGACGTCTGTGTGAAGTGCAAACGATGTTTTTCCTGGTGTTCCGCGGGCGCGATCGGTCAGCCGACCCCGGACGGGCCCGTGGTCATCGACCAGCAGAAATGCCGGGGCTGCGGCGAGTGCCTCATGGCCTGCCTCGTCGGCGCCATCCGCATCAACTGGAGCTCGGACACGGGCTCCGTCACCGAGAAAATGGCGGAACACGCGCTCGGTGTCCTTGCCCCCAAACGCGACTCCGCCTTCTTCATCAATATACTGATGAATATTGTTCCCCTCTGCGACTGTTACGGATTCAGCGACGCCCCGATCGTGCCGGACATCGGGTTCGCCGCATCGACGGACCCGCTTGCTCTCGACGCCTGTTGTCTCGACCTCGTGAACGCGGTGGCCGGCCTTCAAAACACCGCTCTTCCTTCAGGGCATGAGCCCGGCAAGCCGAAGTTCGCCTGCATCCACGACGAGATCGACAACGACGCCCAGCTGAAGCATTCGGCCGAGATCGGCCTCGGGAACCTAGCCTATGAGCGCATCAGCCTCGACTGACCATGCGATGAACGTCGATCCGGAGCTCTCCGGGAAAAACGCCGTCGTCGCCGAACCCTCGCAGCCCCCTGCCGATACCTCGGCCGGCGGTGCTACGGAAGACAAGGGGCTGACGCCGCTTCTCCAGCAGTATGTCGACCTGAAGGCGGAGAATCCGAACGCGCTCCTGCTGTTTCGGTGCGGCGACTTCTACGAAACTTTCTTCGAGGACGCCGTCGTCGCCGCCCGAGAGCTTCAGATCACGCTCACCGCGCGCGGCAAGTCGGGCGGCAACCCGGTCCCGCTGGCTGGCGTTCCGTATCACAGCGCGATGACCTATATCGCGCGGCTGGTTCAGAAAGGGTTCACCGTCGCCATCTGCGAGCAGATGGAGGATCCGAAACTCGCGAAGGGCCTCGTCAAGCGCGAGATCGTGCGCATCATCACCCCCGGCACTATCAGCGACCCGCAACTGCTCGAGGAGAAGTCGAACAATTGGCTGATGGCATTCGGAAAACGCGGCGACCGGTTCTGCCTCGCCGGAGCCGAACTCTCAACCGGCGAAGTGATCGTGACGGGCGGGGACGTCGCCGAAATGGCGAAGATCCGGGAGGAACTGACTCGTCTGGCCCCTCGGGAGATCCTCGTCCTGGGCGGTGAGACCGGCGAACAGGAAGCCCCCGCCGCCGCTCCCGCGAGCGCGGAACCCATGCCCTGGAAGGGGCTCCCGATCGAGGTTCTTTCCAGAAAAATGGGCGAGCAGCCGGCGCTCGAGGCGATGACCCGGTTGTATCCGTCCGAGCCGCGTCCCCGTTTCCTGGCGATGCCCGGCATCGAACTGCGCACGCTGGGCCTGCTGGCCGATTACCTGCTCGACACGCAGAAATGCACGCTTTCGCATCTGCGCTTTCCCGCGCCCTACCGGCTCGGCGACGGGATGGTCCTCGACGAATCGACGCTGCGAAATCTCGAACTGATGCCCGACGGCCGGGACCGCAGCCCCGGCGGCACCCTGTTCGAGGTCCTCAACCGCACCCGCACCTCGATGGGCGCGCGGCTGCTCAAGCGGTGGCTGCTCAAGCCGCTGCTGCAGCTGGAGCCGATCCGCGAGCGGCAGGACCGCATCGCGGCGCTGGTCGAGGACGGCATGCTTCTGGCGACCCTGCGCGAGCAGCTTCGCGATATCCCCGATCTCGAGCGCCTTCTCTCGAAGATCATCCTCGGAAGCCGCAACCCGCGCGACGTGCAGGCTCTTTGCCGGGGCATCGAGGCTCTTCCGGCGCTCCATGAGCGGATTTCCGCCTCGTCGATTTCGGCTCTCGCTCCCGAACTCGAGCCGATCCCCGACCTCGCACGGCTTCTCAAAACGAGTCTTCTCGAGAATCTGCCCATGTCGCTGGCCGACGGCGGCGTCATCGCCGACGGCGTCGATCCGGCCCTCGACGAACTCCGCCGCCTCCGCCGCGACGGCGACAGCTGGCTGACCGAGTACGAGGAGCGGGAAAAAAATCAGACCGGCATCAAAACGCTGAAAGTCCGCAAGAACAGCGTGTTCGGGTATTTCATCGAGATCTCGAAAGGTCTCACCGACAAGGCGCCGGCCCACTACGTCCGGAAGCAGACGCTAACAAATGGTGAGCGTTATATAACGGCGGAATTAAAGGATTACGAGACGAAGGTTTTCAGCGCCGTCGAAAAATCCGTCGCCATCGAAAAAGACCTGTTCGAGAAACTCGTCGCCGCCGTGCGCGAGCACATCGCATCGATCCAGCGAGCGGCGGCGGGAATCGCGCACGTCGACACGCTCTGCTCGCTCGCGCAACTCGCCCGGGAACGCGGTTACGTCAGGCCGACTCTCGTCGAGGAGCCCATTCTGCGGATCCGCGAGGGCCGCCACCCCGTCGTCGAGGCGTTTCTCGGCGCCGGCGAGTTCCATCCGAACGACTCGACATTCGATGCCACGCGACGCCAGGCGGTCATCACCGGTCCCAACATGGCAGGCAAATCGACGTATCTGCGCCAGAACGCTCTGATCGTACTGCTCGCCCAGATCGGCTCGTTCGTTCCGGCCCGCGAAGCCGAGATTGGTCTCGTGGACCGCATCTTCACCCGCGTCGGCGCTTCCGACAACCTGATCCGAGGCCAGTCCACGTTCATGGTCGAGATGATGGAGGCGGCATCGATCCTGCGTCACGCGACGCCGAAGAGTCTGCTGATCCTGGACGAGATCGGGCGCGGCACCTCGACCTTCGATGGCCTGTCGCTGGCCTGGTCGATCCTCGAGTATATCCAGCGGCAGCTGGGCGCCCGGACGCTGTTCGCGACGCACTATCACGAACTGACCGACCTGCAGCCCATCCTCGACGGGGTCTTCAACCTGAACGTCGGCGTGTTGCACGACGAGAAGACGGGCGACATGGTGTTCCTGCACCAGATTCACGAGGGGCCTTCCAGCAAGTCCTACGGCATCGAGGTCGCAAGGCTGGCCGGCGTTCCCTCGCCCGTCATCGACCGGGCCCGCGAGATCCTGTTCGAGCTCGAAAAGACCGAGGAGGACGAGGTCGGCCGCATGACCAGGGCCGTCCGGACGGTGAAAGCCCCCAAACCCCAGCAACTCTCCCTGTTCACGCCGTCGAACGAGCTCGCCGAAACGATCCAGGCGATCAATATCGAGAACACCACGCCGCTCGAGGCGCTGAATCTGCTCGCGCGGCTCAAGAAGCTGGCCAATGGCTGACCCCTTCTGGGAACCGATTTTCGCCCGGCTGATCGACGATCGGGAGGTCATCGCCGACATCATCCGCGACACTCCCGACCCTGTCCTGATCGGTCTTGCGCGGAAAAACCCGGCTCTCTGGCGCGTCTGCAACGCACTCGTCAAGGGAAAGACGATCGCCGGCCGCGAGCGGTTCCAAGCCGTGCTGGAAGAGTTCGCCGGCCGCGAGCAGGTTCTGCGCAAGGTTCTCTTCTACGAATGGGTCAACGCAAACCCGCGCACGCTGGAGTTCCCGACCATTCCGATCACCGGAGAAACCCTTTCCAGGCTCGAGTCTGGCGAGTTCGGCACCCCGCTGAAAATCGCGATCCTCGCCCGCATCGATCCGCGCGGAAGCGCGAAGCCAGTGATCGATAAATATCTTTCGACATACAATAAGTCGCCCGCCGCCCCAGGCCCCCAGGCAGGGAACGACATCCCCCCGGCGGACAAAGAGTCCGATGCGGCCCTGCTCGAGCTTCGGAACGAGGCGAAAGCCCTCCGCAGGAGCCTGAAGGAAGCGGAAGAACGCGAAGCCTCACTCCATGCGAAGCTCAGTGAAAAAGGCGAGCGGGCCGCGACGCTCGAAAAGTTGCTTGCCGGCGAACAGACGAAGTCAGCGAGCCTTGAAGTCCGCCTCGAAGCCCTGGCCGACGAACTCGCGAAGCAAATCGAGGCAGTTCCTCGCGAAGATTCGGCTCCCCCGGCAACGGCGACCGTTTCAGACCTCCTGGAACGCATCGCCAGCCTCGAAGCGAGATGCAGGGAACTCGAGGCCGCCCTCGCCCGCCGCACGGCTTCCACCGAACGCCTCGAGAGCGAACTCGACGAGAAACGCCGGTCCCACACGGACTCCGAAGCCCTCTCCCGACAGATCGAGCGCCTCCGCGAAGAACGGGGCAGGTATCTCAAACTGATGGAGACCCATGGCCGCGCTCTCCCCGCCAGGTTGATACTGACCAGCCCATCTCCGGGAGGCTCCCCGGAAGACAAAGTCTGGATCGCCGAAGCTCCTGGACTCGGCCGCGTCCTTTTTCCCGAATCCCTCCTGCGCCCGGCGTCCTGCGTCGAGGGGGAATGGGTCATGCTCGAGCGCGACGAAAACGGCACCGTGTTTCAGGCCCGGCCGCTCGAGGACGAGTGGAAGCGCGAAGTGATCGGCGTCCTGCGCAGTGACGATTTCGGCTGGTCACTCCACGTCGAGGAGCGGTCTGAAATCCTTCCGCTTCCGCACCCGTTTCCGGGCTTCGCGGCCGGAGATGTCGTCAGCGCCGTTATCCTCCCCGAGTTCGCCGACCGCAAGGCGGTCGCCGTCCCGGTGAGGCGACTTCCAGCCCCGTCGGCGCCCGCTGCGGGAACAGCGAGCGAGCTCAAGGCGGGCTTCGTCACGATTCAGCGCAGACTCGGCCTTCTCGGGCTGGAAATCCCCGAATTCACCCGCTGGTTGAAGCAGCAGGATATTCCGTTCGTCCTGGAATCCGATGCAATACGGTTCGAACAGCCGTATTCCCCTCTGCTGGCAGCCCTGCGACCCCGTCTGCCGATGGTTCCCGTCTGCGAACGCGAGGCCTGCCGGGAGCGCATGTCCGCCTTTCCCTTCCCCCGACCGGCCCAGCCCGATGAAATCTGCCGTATCTGTCGCGAGGAAGCCGCCGCGGCCAAACCCGCGGAGGTCCCGCCCGCGACGTATGATTTCGGGGGGAGGCGCATACTGATCGTCGGGGGCGATGCCGTCGGCGTCGCCTATCGGGAAATGCTGGCGCATCACAATCTCGACGTGGAATGGATCAGCGGCTTCGTCGGCCTCGGCGGCGCCCGGCAGGGCATCGGCAACGTCGCCGCAATCGTCATCATTCTGAAGCAGGTTTCGCATACCATGCTCCGTGAGATAACGGCAGCGGCGCGGGACACGAAGATTCCGCTTCTGTATTCCCCCAGACGCGGAACGTCGGGCGTGCTCGCAACGCTTGCGGCCCATTTCCGCCTCCAGCCGCGACAGACATAACGTCCCCGGAAACCGCACGCTTTCCATCTCTCCGGGCCCTCCCGCGCTTGGGATTTTCTTCTCATGGAACGGGAGAAATGTGCCGAAACAGAGGATTGAGGTGTCGTCGATGAGAGAGGCTCTCAAGCTCTGTTCTTCGGAGAATTCTGCCGAATGATGGGCGGATTCAGGCGTAATACCGCCACCGATCAACTTCTGCGGCAGTATTTCCGCGAACTGAAAAAGTATCCTCCCCTTTCGAGAAAGGAGGAGGAGCTTCTGCTCGCAAAAATCAAAGCGGGCGGCCCCTCGGCCAGGCAGGCCGAGAAGCGCCTGATCAGGGCGAATCTCCGGTTCGTCGTCTCGGTGGCGAAGCGGTACAAGTTCATCAACGACGTTCCGTTCGAGGACCTGATCGCGGTCGGGAATCTCGGACTTCTGCGCGCCGCGAAGCGGTTCGATCACAAACGGAACGTGCGGTTCATCTCCTACGCGGTCTGGTGGATCCGGCAGGCCATGATCCAGGCCGTTTCGATGCACACGAACACGATCCGGATCCCCCTGAACCGCATTCACACCGGACTTCGCCTGAAAAAATCCGAGGAAAAGCTCCGAAAACTTCTGAATCGTCAGCCGACGATCGAGGAACTGGCTGAAGAGGTCGGCATGAATCCGGAGGAACTGCGGAAGTTTCTCGCCGAGACGCCGAACGTGGTCTCGCTCGACACGACGATGGTCGACAACGAGGAAGACCTCGTGCTGAGCGACGTCATCACGGACCCGAAAGGAGATCCGGAGGTTCTGTCCTCGGAAAAGGCGCTGAAGGACGACGTCCAGAAGCTTTTTGCCGCGCTCACCGACCGCGAGCGGATCGTTCTGCAGCAGCGGTTCGGCTTCCAGACCGACCGGGCCCACACGCTCGAGGAGATCGGGAAACTGCTCAGCCTGACGCGCGAGCGGGTCCGGCAGATCGAGAACCAGGCCCTGCAGAAGCTCCGGCATCCGAGCCGGGCCTCGATCCTCGCGCTGTATCGCAACTCCGGTTGAGCGAAACACCGGGCGGCCGCGGCCGCCCGGTGTTGTATCCGGAATGATGTTCGATCAGGCCCAGAGGATGTGGCCGGTGAGAATCGGGTGAATCAGTTCGGGGTGGTGCGGAAGAACGCGCACCGAGATGCCCTGGCGGCCGCTCTTCGAGAGAGTGATCGCGCCGGCGAACAGCGAGCGTCCGTCCTTCTCCTCGACCGGCTTGAGATCGGCGAACGTTCCTTCCCCGATCGTGCCGTCGGAGCCGACGGTCCCGTAATATACCTGAACAGATACATCCTTCGCGTGCAGGCGGTCGAGATACAGACGCACCTTCACATCGACGGGCTGTCCGACTTTCTGCTCATCGCCGCCGGCCGTCTCGACGTTTTCGATCCGGATGTTGTTCCAGCAGCCGCGGAGGTTGCCGAGCCAGGCCGCCAGGTCGCGCACCTTGCTGTAATCGCTTCCTGAAAGCGACTTGTAGCGCGTATTTCCCGTCATATAGAACCGGTCGTTATACTCGCCCACCATGCGGTTGGTGTTGAACACCGGGCAGATCTGGCTCATGCAGCTCTTCATCATCGCGATCCAGCGCCGCGGAAGGCCGTCGCTGCTCCGCTCGTAATACTTCGGGACGATATCCTTTTCGAGCTGCTCATACAGCGAGTTCGCATCGACCTCGTCCTGGTAGTTCTGGTCCGAGATTTCCTCGCGGCCGCCGATCGCCCAGCCAACCTCGGGATTGAAGCACTCGTCCCACCAGCCGTCAAGCACGGACAGGTTGAGCGCGCCGTTGGCGGCGGCCTTCATGCCGCTGGTTCCGCTGGCTTCCTGGGGGCGAAGCGGGTTGTTGAGCCAGACATCGACGCCCTGCACGAGATACCGCGCGACGACGACGTCGTAGTTCTCGATGAACACGACGTGCCGGCGGATCCGCTCATCCTTGCAGTGCTGGATGATGTCCTTGATGAACTGCTTGCCCGGCTCGTCCTTCGGATGGGCCTTGCCGGCGATGATGATCTGCACCGGCCGTTCCTTGTTGGTCAGGATGCGGATCAGGCGCTCCTTGTCGCGGAACAGCAGAGTCGCGCGCTTGTAGGTGGCGAACCGGCGCGCGAAGCCGATCGTCAGAGTCTCCGGGTTGAGCACCTCGCCCGCCGCCGCGATCTCGGCCGGGGGCGCGCCGCGAGACGAAAGCTGGTGCTGAAGCCGCTGGCGGGCGAAGGCGACGAGGCGTTCGCGACGCCGTTCGTGGGTGCGCCATAACTCTTCGGGAGGAATAGATTCGATCCGCTGCCAGACGGTGTGGTCTCCGGGAGAGTTGATCCAGCGAAGGCCCAGGTAGCGATCCATCAGGGTCGACAGTTCCTGCGACATATAGGAGCGAATGTGGACGCCGTTCGTGACGGAGTCGATCGGGATCTCCTGGAAGGGGACGTTCGGATACAGGCTGCCCCACATCTTGCGCGATACGTAGCCGTGCAGTTTGCTGACGCCGTTCGCATGGCCGCACAGGTTGAGGGCGAGGACCGCCATCGAGAAGCCGTCGCCCTTCGGCGTGTTGTTCTGCCAGCCGAGGTCGAGGAACTCCTGCCAGTTGACACCGAGCTTGGGATAATACACTGAGAAGTATTTTTCCATCAGCTCCTTGGTGAACACGTCGATGCCGGCCGGAACGGGGGTGTGGGTCGTGAACACGTTGCTGGCGCGGGTGAGTTCGAGCGCCTCGCGGAAGTTGAGATGATGCCGCTCCATCGCCACGACGATGCGTTCGAGAGCCAGGAAGGCCGAGTGGCCTTCGTTCATGTGGTAGACGGTCGGGTGCATGTCGAGCTCGTGGAGGGCGCGCAGGCCGCCGATGCCGAGAACGATCTCCTGCTGAATGCGGGTCTCGACGTCGCCGCCGTACAATTCGCGAGTGATGCGCCTGTCCGCAGGTGTGTTGGCGGGAGTGTCGGTGTCGAGGAGGAGCAGCGGCACGCGGCCGATCTGCGACTTCCAGATGAGCACCTTCACGTTGCGGCCCGGCAGGATGACCTCGACCGAGAGCTGGGCGCCCTTCTTGTCGAGGCAGGGCTGGATCGCCATGTTGTGGAAGTCGTTTTCCGGGTAGCTTTCCTTCTGCCAGCCGTTCGCGTCGAGCGACTGCTGAAAGTAGCCGACGCGGTAGAGAAGTCCGACGCCGACGAGCGGGAGGCCGAGATCGGACGCCGATTTCAGGTGGTCGCCGGCCAGCATGCCCAGGCCGCCGGAGTAGAGGGGCAGGCTTTCGGCGATGCCGAACTCGGCCGAGAAGTAGGCGATGACCGGCTTTTCGGAATAGCCGTATTTCTTGGCGAACCATGTCTGACGGTCGCCCATATATTCCTGGAACGCATTCCAGGCGCGTTCGAGGTGGGCGAGGAAGCCGTCGTCCTGCGCCTTGAGGGCCAGTCGCTCCTGCGACATGCAGCCCAGCATCTTGACGGGGTTGTGATAGGTTCGTTCCCACTCGACGGGGTCAAGCCGGCGGAAAAGCCCGATGGCTTCGGGATTCCAGCACCACCAGAGGTTCATTGCCATGTCTTTCAGGCGCTTGAGCGGCTCCGGGAGGCTTGGAACCACGACGAACGTTCGGATCGGCTTCATTCTGCTGTTGATCTCCTCAAGTAGAATTGGGGGAAAGCAGGTCGCACATCATATACCACGGCATGCTCCCCCGCGCAATCCCGCCCCGCGGCCGGATTCGCTTCGCGCACAGGCGCGTTCCACACGGCGCGCCTACTTGTAACCACGGAGAGAGACGGGTATACTTGGACCCTCCAACATGCAGCGGCTGATCACCATTCTTTGCATCGCTTTTCTAACCGGGCTTCCGGCTCATTCGGCCGAGGAGAGCGTTGCCGCGCAGCGGAAAAGTCTCCGGCCGATCGCGACCGAGCCGTTTCTGATTCCTGACACACCGCCGAGCATGACGATCACGTCGTCGTCCATGCAGTTTGCGAGCGGGGTCGTGGTCCTCGAGGGAAACGTGCGCGCCGTGCGCGATCCCGACCTTCTGACCTGCGGCCGGGCGCGCCTCTACCAGACGCCGCGGCGCATCCACGCGACGCACGTGCCGCGCCTGTTCCGGAAGGAGCCTCTTCCGGAGAAGCGCTCGACGCGCGAGATGACGCTGGATGCCACCGACATCGTCTGGAACGACGACGCAGGCACGATCAACGCCTCTTCCGGGGTCGCGGTGAAGCTGGAGGAGCGCACGTGGGACATGGCCACCTACTCGTGGGTGATCATCTCTGCCGACGCCATGGAGGGCGACCGTGGAACGCGTCGACTGCGCTTCGACGGCAACGTGAAAGTGAAGGACCGCGAGCACTTCGCGCAGGGCAGGCATCTCGATTACGACCGGGCAAGCTCGACGGCCGTCCTGACGGGCGACGCGATGGTCGAGACCGAGGAGTGGAGCCCGAAGGAACAGCGCATGGTCAAACGGACCCTGACGGGACACATCATCCGATACAATACCGAAACGAAAGCGGCATCATCAGAATAACTATGGATTTGAACATCACCTACCGCGGCTACGTCCTCGACAATTTCCAGATCCAGGCCATCACTGAGATCGAAAACGGCCACTCGCTCGTCCTCGCGGCGCCGACCGGCTCGGGCAAAACCCTCGTCGCAGAGTATCTCATCGAGAAGATTCTCCAGACCGACCGGCGCATCATCTATACCTCGCCCATCAAGGCCCTCTCGAACCAGAAATACCGCGACTTCTCGCGGCTGTACGGCGACAAGGTCGGCATCCTCACCGGCGACGTCGTCATCAACCGCGAGGCCCAGGCCCTCATCATGACCACCGAGGTCTACCGGAACATGGCCGTCGAGGACCCCGCCGCTATCGCCGACGTGGCATACGTCATATTCGATGAAATACATTATCTCGGCGACATCGAGCGGGGCACGGTCTGGGAGGAATCGATCATCTTTTCCCCGAAGTCGGTTCGATTCCTGGCCCTGTCGGCGACGATCCCCAACTACGCCGAACTCGCCCACTGGATCGAGTCGGTGCTCGACCACAAGGTTTCGGTCATCGCCCACAACGAGCGGGCGGTCCCGCTTTCATATGCTTTTTACTATAAAAAGGCGCTCCTCCCGTTCAAGGAACTGAACAAACGCGTCAGGAAGCACGGAGAGGCAGACGAACCGCAGCGCCGGAAGCGCGGCGAGGAAAAGACCGAGTATCGCCATTTCGACATCATCCGGACCCTCCAGTCCCAGGACCGTCTTCCCGTTTTGTATTTCGTCTTCTCCCGAGCCCTGGCCAACAAGATGGCGCGGGAGACCGCCCGCCAGTTCGACTTCACGAGCAAGGCCGAGAAGGAGCGGATCGCGGACATGGTCGATGCGGCCATCGAGAAATACTCGCTGTGGTCGCTGGAGAGCGCGAACGAGCTCCGCGAGCAGCTGATCCGGGGCGTCGGCGTTCACCACGCCGGCCTGCTTCCCCAACTGAAGGAACTGGTGGAAGTGCTGTTCGCCGAGCGCACCGTGCGGGCGCTGTTCGTGACCGAGACCTTCGCGGTCGGCGTGAACATGCCGGCCCGCACCGTCGCGTTCGACGCGCTCAAGAAGTTCGACGGCCGCAGCTTCCGCCCGATGAAGGCGCTCGAGTTCTGTCAGATCTCCGGCCGCGCCGGCCGCCGCGGCATCGACCCGATGGGCTGGGTCGTCGTTCCGTATCTGCCGCGCGATCTCGACATCGACGAAACCGAGCGGCTTGTCTACGGCGACATCGAGCCGCTGACGAGCCAGTTCGACCTGTCGTTCAACAGCGTCCTGAATCTGTATGCCGGCCACGAGGACGAGGAAGTGAAGACGATCCTCAAGCGGAACTTCGCCCAGTTCCAGGCGAACCGCCATCTGCCCAAGCTCGCCGAACGCGTCGCGTCGTTCAGGGCCGAGCTCGACCGCGTCCTGCCGCGCTGCCACGAGAAGACGAACGATCTCGAAGGCTACATGAAGTTCCACAAGAAGATGCGCGACATCAACAACACGATCAGCCAGCAGATGAACAGCATCAGCGGCGGCCTCCGCGGCAGGCGCAACCGGCCGCTGGAGGAGCGGGTCAGGAAGGATTTCGACGCGAAAATCGCCGAACTCGAAGCCGAGGAGATGCAGTATATCTGCGGCCGCTGCCAGAGCCGGAACCGCTGTTCCAGCGCCTATCTGCAGGCCGCCAGGATCCACAAGAAACTCGACCACTGGCGCGAGCAACTCGAGAAACAGGAGCAACTGCAACTTCCGATCTACGAAAAGAAGGTCGCCATCCTGAAAGACCTCGGCTACATCGATGACAAGGGCCTCCTCCCGAGAGGCGAGTTCGCCGCGAAGATCCATACCGAGGAGATCACCGTCACCGAGCTGTATTTCAAGGGCGTCTTCCACGAGTGGGATCCCAACGAGATCAACGCCCTTGCCCTCGCGCTCACCTACGAACACCGCAAGCGCGGCGGTATGGACGGCGGAAAACAGCATCCCAAATTGTTCCCGAGACTGCGCGAGGCGAAGAGTTTTGTCGCGGCGCTGTCCCGCCGGTATCCGTTCGTCAAGCCTCTCGAGACGGCGATCGCCGACGTCATGTATGCCTGGAGCAAGGGCGTCGATTTCACGGAGATCGCCCAGATGACCGACGTCCCGGAAGGCGATCTGATCCGGGCGTTCCGCCAGGCCATCGACGTCATCCGTCAGGTCCGCGAGGCGACGGACGACCGCAGCCTCCATGAAAAGTTCGACACCTGCCTTCGCGCCATCAACCGGGACATCGTGCTCGCGACGGAACTGCGAGACTGATGTCCCGAAGAACAAAGGACGAACACCCTTGCCGCATCGCCTCCCCGAATCCCCGTTCCTGAGCGTCTCGCCCGAAGAGACCCTGAAGCACGCAACCCGCACGGCAGCCGCCGTTCCGGGCGGCTTGATCCTGCTGAGCGGCGGTCTCGGCGCCGGAAAGACGCTTTGGGCGAAGGGATACGCGGCCGGCCTCGGCATCACCGATGATATATATAGTCCTACATATACAATAATGAACGTCTACCGGCAGGGCGGGATCGTCCTGCATCACCTCGACCTCTACCGCATCGGCTGTTTCGAGGAAGTGATCGACCTGGGACTGTTCGAGATCCTCGATGCGGGCCATCCGTGCGTGATAGAATGGCCGGAGCGCGTTCCGGCCCTCTACGACCTGCCGCATCTCGAGGTCTGCCTCGAGCCCGGCGACGGGTTCGACAGCAGGCTCATTCGCTGGAACCGGCACGAAGGGAGCAGGCAGGCATGAACTATATCTTCATCGATGCTTCGTCGACCGAGGTCGTCGGCCAGGTCGGGACGGCCCGGGAGTTTTTCCCCTTCCAATGGAACACCGAGCGCAATCTGGCCTCGCGCCTGACGCGTCTGTGCGACGAGATGCTCGAACGGGCAGACCTTCGGATCAGCGACATCTCCCGGTTCGGTCTCGGGACCGGCCCTGGAAGCCTCACCGGGCTCCGTGTCGCAGCCGCCTTTCTGCGGACGCTCGCGCTCGCCACCGGCTCGCCCCTGACGCCCGTCGACCTGTTCACCTGGTCGGCGCACACCCTCGCCTCGAGCGACGTGACCGGGTCCGTGCGGCTGACGATCCCGGCCCTGCTCAACCAGGCGTTCGTCGTCGACCTGGAACTTCCGCTCGAGATGCCGTTCGTCAGCCTCTCGCCGCGACTCGATCTTCCCGGTCCGGCCGCGGACGGCAGGCCGACCTACGGGATCAGATCTGAGAACCGCGATGTCGCACGCGTCGATCCGAGTCCTGCCATCCTTCACGATCTCATGCAGACGGCCGCTCCGACCAGCTACGAAGCCCTTCTCAAGGCGCTTCCGCTGTACGTCGTCCCGTCGCAGGCGGAGATCAACCTCGAAAAGCGCCGGAGCCGCGCAGTATGATAACACTCGGTATAGAAAGTTCCTGCGACGACACCTCCGTCGCGCTCGTCGAAGACGGCATCCGCGTCATGTCGAGCCTCGTCTCCTCCCAGGTCGAGGTCCACCAGCGGTTCGGCGGGGTCGTTCCGGAAGTGGCGTCGCGCAAGCATCTCGAAGCCATGCTTCCCCTCCTGCAGCAGGCGCTCGGCATCGCCGGCGTCGAGTTCGACGCGATCGACCAGATCGCCGTCACCGCCGGCCCCGGGCTGCTGGGCCCGCTCCTCGTTGGTCTTTCCACGGCGAAAGCTCTCGCATGGCGGTACCGCCTGCCGATGATTCCGGTCAACCATCTCGAGGCCCATCTTGCCGCGGCGTTTCTCGCCACCCACAAACACCCCAGGTTCCCCTACGTCGGCCTGATCGTGTCCGGCGGCCATGCCAACCTCGTGCTGGCCGAGGGACCGCGCGCGTTCACCACGCTCGGCCGCACGGCCGACGATGCGCCGGGCGAGCTGTTCGACAAGGTCGCGCGGCTTCTCGGCTTGGGCTATCCCGGCGGCCCCGCCATCCAGAAATCCGGCCTGATCGGCGATCCGAAGCGGTATAAGCTTCCCCGACCCATGCTGGGCAAAGGGCACGGCTTCAGCTTCAGCGGCCTGAAAACGGCCGTCCTGCACCTGCACGAGCAGGAAGGCGACCAGCTCTCGGTCCCCGACGTCTGCGCGAGCCTGCAGGCGGCGGTCGCCGACACCCTCGTCAGCAAAGCCTCGGCCGCGCTTTCCGAGACGAATGCAAAACGGCTCGTGATGGCCGGCGGCGTCGCGGCGAATAAGCCGCTCCGCGAGGCGATGGCCGCGATGTGCGAACGCGACGGCATCGAGTTCCTTGTGCCGCCGCCCGCGCTATGCACCGACAACGCCGCCATGACCGCCGCCCAGGGTTTCTTCTCGGCCGCATCGGTCGACATCGATCCGCTGCTGGTCAACGCCCGCGCCGACTGGCCGATGGGAACCCCCTTCCCGCTATGACGTCAGAAACAGCCGCAGAAAAGAATCAGAACGCGACCGGCATCATCCGGGTCCTGCCCGAAGAGGTCGTGGGTCGTATCGCCGCCGGCGAAGTCGTCGAGCGGCCGGCCTCGGTCGTGAAGGAGTTGATCGAGAATGCGATCGACGCCCAGGCGCGCCGCATCGAGATCGAGATCAAGGAAGGCGGCCAGAAGCTGATCGAGATCACCGACGACGGCAACGGCATGTGCCGGCAGGACGCCGTTCTCGCCTTCACCCCCCACGCCACCAGCAAGATCCGGAGCGAGACCGACCTCGATCATCTCGAGTCGCTCGGGTTCCGGGGCGAAGCCCTCGCCACGATCGCCGCCGTGTCGCGCGTCGCGCTCGTCACGCGCCTCGCCGGCAGCGAGGCCGGCACCCGCCTCCAGGTCGATGGCGGCCGCCTCGGCAGCGTCGAACCCGACCACTTCCCGCGCGGCACGCGCATCCAGGTGCGCAACCTCTTCTTCAACGTGCCCGCCCGACGGAAGTTTCTCAAGTCGGTCCAGAGCGAAATGGCTCAGATCTCGGACATCGTCTGCCATTACATGCTCGGGTATCCCGAAGTCGCATTCCGGTTCACCCGCAATAACGCCCCGCTGGCCTCTTCGCCGGGCTCCGGCAATCTCATGGACGCCGTGCTCGCCGTCTACGGTCCCGAGGTGACCGGATCGCTGATTCCGATCAAGGAACCTCTCTCCCTGGCCGGAACCGGCTGTTCCCTCCGCGGCTTCATCTCCCGCCCCACCGACGCGCGACCGTCGAACCGCTATATGACGCTTCTGGTCAACCGACGCTACGTGCGGTCGAAGCTGCTTTCGCAGGCCGTTGCGAAAGCCCTGTCGGCATTCTTCCCGCGCGGGCGCTGGCCGGTTCTCGTTTTCGATCTGCGCCTCCCCCCGGAAGCCGTCGACGTCAACGTGCATCCTCAGAAGATCGAGGTGCGATTCCGCGACGAGCGCTGGATCTTCGGTCTCGTCTGGGAAGCTCTCCAGACGACCCTTTCCGGGCTTCCGATGGTCGCCCCGGACGGCACGGCCTCCGCGGAGTTCGACGCTTCGGCAGAGATCCGCGCCGGCGACCAGCCTGCCGCCACCGAATCCGACCGGGATGAAGCCACTCCCTCTTTTTCCGCGTCGGGACCGGCGCATCCGTCGCTGTTCGGTGAGATACCCGCTTCAACAGGCGGCGCCGCCGTCTCGGCCACTTCTCAGCCCGCTGCGGCCGGCCGGGTGTATGAGCTGAAGGAAGCGGTGGAACGTCTCGGCCCAAGTTCGTCGGCAATGTCGGCCCTCGAGCCCGTCAAGCAGCTGCTGGAGCCGAGAATTCTGGCGCAGCTGCTCCAGTCGTATCTGCTCGGCGAGGATCGCGACGGACTGTTCATCGTCGACCAGCACGCGGCCCACGAGCGAATCCTGTTCGACACCTACGTCCAGGCCTACCGCGACCAGAAGATCGCCGCCCAGCCGCTTCTATTCCCGATCCCGCTCAAACTGCTTCCGTCCGAACGCATGATCATGAAGGAGCGCGGCGAGCAGCTCAGAGAGCTCGGGTTCAGCATCCAGCAGGAGGAAGACGGCCAGTTCTACGCGATCTCGGTACCCATTCTCGGCGGCAAGTCGGCCGACAACGAAGTCATCCAGGACTTGCTTTCCCAAGTGCTCGGCGGCTGGGAAACGCGCTCCCTCGAGGAGGTGAAGCTCGACCTGCTCAAGATGATGGCCTGCAAAGCCGCGGTCAAGGCCGGCGACCCGCTGAAGGAGCCCGAAATGCGATCGCTGCTCGAGCAACTGCTGAAAACACCGAACCCGTTCACCTGCCCGCACGGCAGACCGATCGTCGTCCGCCTCGCAACGCGGCAGATCGAGCACGGCTTTCTCCGCGTCTGACCGGAATGCCTTCCCGGCCTCTCATCGCGGTTCTCGGCCCGACCGCCTGTGGAAAATCGGCGCTGGCTCTCGAGCTGGCGCGCAGATTCGGTCTCGAGATCGTCAACTGCGACTCCCGCCAAGTCTACCGGGAAATGGAGATCGGAACGGCAAAGCCGGGACCCGACGAGCGCGCGGCGGTTCCCCACCACCTGTTCGACCTCGTCGGTCCGGACGAACGGTTCAGCGCGGGCGAATATGCCCGGCAGGCCACCGCCTGCTGCGAATCGCTCTGGGCGGCCGGCAAAGTTCCTCTGTTGGTGGGCGGAACGGGTTTCTACTACGACGCTCTGGTCGAAGGCCTCCCGGAGGATCAGGGGAACCCCGCGCTGCAACGCGATCTCCAGGAACGACTCGAAAGCGAGGGGCTCCAAGTCCTTCTCGACGAACTCGACCGACTCGACCCGGCCGGGGCCGCATCGATCGACCGGCGGAACCCGAGGCGCGTCCTGCGCGCGCTCGAACTCGTCCTCGCCGGCGGCCGCCCTTTGGCCGACCTCCGGAAGCGGCATGGAGCCATCCGGGCAACCCCGTTCCCAATCCTCGTGACGCTGGGGCGCGAGACGCTGCACGAACGGATCGCCCGCCGGATCGATGCGATGCTTTCGGCAGGGCTGGCTGATGAGGCCCGTTCCCTCATCGCCAGATTCGGAAGCGACGCACCCGGCCTGAAAAGCATCGGCTACGCGGAATGGACCGAACCGCACGCCGACGAGGCCGCCGTTCGGGAGGCGATCGTCGCACACACACGGCAGTATGCGAAGCGGCAGGAAACCTGGTTTCGAAAAAGACCGGGCGGCGCGATGCACGATCTCGGACGTCGCGAGACGACCGCGGACATCATCAAACGAGCAGAGGCTTTCCTGGACAGGTGAAAAGCCCGGTAAAATTGCGGGTTTCATTCCGTCGATGATATACTGGCTCAATAAACAGCCACGTTATGCCGAAAGTCTGAGGAGACCGATATGTCGCTTTGTGCTCCATTGGTGGCAGGCCAGGTCCTGAAAAACGTCCTGATCTGCATGTTGAATCTGTTCTTTTCTGTGTGGGTATTCAAAAGCCACGGGGGAATGTGAAATCGCCCCAGCCGCGGAGGTGACGGAGTGCGGGAGGTTACGGATCTTGAGATCAGTGCCGGCATCAGGCGCGAATTATCCGGCCGGCGTGTCGATCTCGGCAAGCTCAAATTCACCGTTTCGAACGGCGTCGTCACCTTCACCGGCGATCTGGCCTTCATCGGGCTCGACAAGACCCCCGACGAAACGGCCGTCGAGATAAAGTTCATCGAATCCACGTTGCGCTCGCAACGCGGCGTGAAAGAGCTGAAGTTCGAACTCGAGAACTGGTCGAAAAACGTTTTCGGCAAATGGGAGTCGAAAACCACCCCTGCCTCACACGGCGCAGCCGGCGGCGAGGGGTTTCACTGCCCCGACTGTCACACGGTCTTCAAATTCTGCCCCTGCTGCGGAAAGCCGCTCGTCGCCGGTCTCCCTCAGGCCGCCCAGCAGCGCCGCCCCGTCGCGACCGGCCCGGCGCTGCTGAAGCCGCTTCCGCGCAAAATCGAGCCTCTGAAACCGACTCCGATCAAGCCCGGCGAGCCGCTCAAACCCACCGGCCCCTTCTCCCCGCCGACACCCGCCGGCGCAGGGAAGGAAGCCGCGCGGCAGATCACGCCCACCCCGTTGAGACCCATCGGTCCGACGCCCGTGACGCCGCCCCCCGAAGCCCAGATACCGGACAAACCGCCGACGCCCGCCCCGGCCCCCGACTTCGGAAAGGCGTTTCCGCCCAAGCCCGTTCCGCCCGCACCGGCACCGGGCATCGGCAGGCCGTCTCCGTTGAAACCTGCGCCGCACCCGATCGCCCCGGAGAAATTCACCCCGGTGAAGCCCGTTCCGGCGCCAGCCGGGCCAAAGGCTCCCGCCCATCCGGCTCCGGTCCCTCCCCTCGAGCCGTCCGGGCCTGCCGACTTCCGGCCCGAGCTTCCCGGAACGCTCCCGGAACCGGAATCCGCCGTTCCTCATGCGGTTCCCGAGCCGTCATCGGCTCCGCCGAGGGAGCAGGCATCTCCCGCCGTCACACCTGCCATGGAACCGCCTGCCGAGCTCGTTCATGCCGCCGAGGCGCCGAAACCTGCAAAGCCGGTTCCGCCCGCCCAGCCGCCGAAGCCTGCAAAGCCTGTTTCACCCGCACCGCCAAAGCAGGAAGCGGGTGACGACTTTTTCGATATTTCGATGCTTCCTCCGATCAAGCCGAAAGCGCCCGACAGTCGGGCGAAACAGCCGGCTCCTCCCGCGGCATCGCCTGCTCCCAGGGACGTCCCGCCTGCGAAGCCGGCCGCGCCTCTTGGCGAATCCCTGCCGCCGACGAAACCGGCGGCGGAACCGGTCCAAGGCGACTTCGACGACTCGCTGCTTCCTCCGTTGAAGCCCAAAGCGCCGGAACCGGCTCCGACGCCCGCGCAGAAAAAACCGGCGCCCCGTCCGCAACCGGTTCTTCCCGCCGACGAGGAAACGCCGTTGCCCCCCATGAAGCCTGCGCCTGCCGAGGACGACGAAACTCCGCTTCCTCCGATGAAACCGGCATCCGGAGCGCCTGCCGCAAAAGGCGGCAAGCCGCAGAAAGACGCCGGCGATCCCTTCGCATCGCTGTTTTCCGAAATCGAGGCGGGCGGCGGAAAGGGTTCGAAACCTGCCGGCGGGGCGAAAGATGGCGTCGACGACCTCGCAGCGCTCGATCTTGACATCATGGACATCTTCCAGAAGCCCTCGGCGAAGCCGGCCGCCGGCCCCGGCACCCCCGCCGCCCCGGCCAAACCGGCGAAGCCCGAACCGGCCCCAGCCGATCCCCTCAATCTTGGCGGCTTCCTCGATCTCGACGCGCCCATCGAACCGGCGCCCAAGGACAAGGCCCCCGCCAAGCCGGGCGAGAAGCCGAAAAAAGACCCGTTCGCCCTCGACGATTTCGACATCAGCAAATTCAAGATCTGACGCGCATCCCGGAGAGCTGACATGAAACTATTGCATCCGATATTTATGCTCGGCTTCATCTTCTGGCTGTACAAACAGCGTTCGCTGGGAATGAGCCTGCTGGATCGTCACGGTCGCATCGCCGGCGACGAAGCCGATGCCGAAACGTCGCGGGCGACGCACCGGTTCTGGGGAATGATCCTGACCGGCTACTGCTTCGCCGGACTCATCGGCGGCGCGGTCATGACCGGAATGGTGTATCCCGAAATCGTGGTTCCCTTCGGCCAGACGTACGGACACGGATATATCGGCACCCTCGGTTTCGGCTGTCTGGTCATGTCGATGGTGCTCGGCTTCTCGATCAAGCGTGTCGTCAAACCGAAGATCCGCGAACGGTTCGTCTCGTTCCACACGAACATGATCTTCCTGATCGCCGCGTTCGCCGTTCTCTCGCTCCTGACCGGCGCAGGCATCCTCGTCTTCGGTCCGAGCCAGGTCGTGACGCAGATCCAGGTCACCCCCTGAACCGGGCATTTCGCATTTCGTGTGACGTTCCGACGGAGGAGCATGATGGCTGATTCCCTGCCCAGGCGCACGTCGTTTCGCCATGTCGCGGGAACGGGGCTCGTCCTCGCTCTCGGCCTGTGCCTGATCTCCGGCGATATCACGCCGGCCGGCGCGGCACGCAAGAAGAGCGGCACCACCTCGACCCGGAAGAAGAAGTCCGAATCGGTTTCCTCCGCCTCCTCGTCTCCCGAACGGTACTACGAGACGATCTGGCAGCGGTACCAGGTCGGCTCGCCGAAAGAGCGCCAGGCGGTCGTTTCCGAGCTGAAAGCCCGCTCGAAACAGGATCCGTCGGACGGAACGTGCCATTATTATCTCGGCATGATGCTCGCCGAGGAGGGCGGCTCGAAAAGCGCCGAGGATCACCTCAGGGCCGCTGCGGCCGCGTTCCCGGAATCGCCCGACGTCCTGTATTGTCTCGCGGAGCAGCTTGTCGCTCGTCACAAACCCGAAGAAGCCGCACCGATCTACGAGAAGATCGTGACGCTCGCCCCGAATCACGGCGGCGCGCTGACCCGGCTCGGCCTCAAGGCGCTCGACGAGGCGCAATATCCGAAGGCTCTCGAACTGCTCACGGCCGCACGCGCGGCGAATCCGGACAACCGCGAAACCCTCCGCGGGCTGGCCGTCGCCCTGCATTCCACGGGAAAGCCGGCCGAAGCGATCGACCTGTTCAAGACGGTCCTCGCCCTCGACGAGAAAGACCCCGAGGCCTGGATGCTGCTCGGCAAGAGCTACGAAAGCCAGGGCAAGGTCAGCGAGGCGGCCGCAGCCTTCGAGAAGGCCAAACAGTTCGGGAAGAAAGACCTGGAAATCAAGAATCTCGTCGGATACGACCTGGCGCGGGCTCTGTATGCGACGGGCAAGATCGACGAGGCCATCAAGGAGTATCAGAAGACCATCCGGACGGCGACCGATTCGGCGACCGGATGGTTCGAACTCGGCCGTCTGCATGACGACCTGCGCGATACCGACGCCGCCATCGAGGCATACAAGAAGTGCTTCGAAGCCGACGAGAAGCGCGGCGACGCGGTGTTCCGCATCGCGGAGCTGTACCGATCCGACGAGAAGCTCGACGAGGCGCTCGCGGCCCTCGAACTGATCGTGCGCAAAAAAGACTGGTCGGAACGGGCAAAGGCCCTGATCGAAGAGATCAAGGCGGAAAAGACGGAAGGCGACCGCGACAACCTCATGGAGCTCGCGCAGGGCGGCACCGAGGCGGTCCGGGAAAAAGCCTACCGGGACCTTCTCGCCATCGACAAGAAGGATGAAGCCGCCCTCGAAGGTCTCAAACAACTCGCGTTCGAGCGCGGCGATCTCGATCAGGTTCGATATTATATTAGAGAATTGAAAAAGGCCGGCCATCTCACGAAGGAACAGGCCGACATCCAGTTGAACGAACTGAAGTATCGCGAAGACGCTGGCGAAGATTTGGCCGCATGGGAAAACAGGCTCGAAGAGTACAGGAGGGATGGCGACTGGGACAAGGCGCTCGAGATGAACGCCAAGATCCGCCAGTATGCCCAGGCACAGCTCGATTACTGGCGCCGATACTCGCCGACGAGCAAGGAGAAGCTGGCGATGAAGTCTCAGATGATGAAACTGACGAAAGTCCGTCTGAGGCTGATTCGGGAGACGATGAACGACCTTCGCAAGGAGAAGGCAAAGAACAAATGAGAACGCAAGTGCCGTTCCTGGAGGGAAGAGAGATGCTTCGTAAGGGTTTCACGCTGATCGAACTGCTGGTCGTCATTGCGATTCTCGCAATCCTGATCGGCGTCGCCGCCCCCTATTACCAGGACTACGTCCGGGAATCGAAGATCGCGAAGGCGAAGACCGACCTCGACATCCTGAAACAAGCCGTCGTTCTCTACAACGCCCGCGAGGATATTCCCTATCAGGGGCCCCTCGCGACGCAGCCGCCGTATTTGCCGATGCTCGGCGACCAGGATTTCATGGGCCTCCAGGGCCAGTATCTGACGAACATCCCGATCGATCCGTGGGGCCGCAACTACCGTCTCGACCCGTACGGCTGCTTCGTCTACAGCGACGGCATCGACCTCCGTGACAAGAGCGACGATTATCGCGACTACTATGTGAAGGAACTGGCGCTCCAGCGCGTCGAATGGCTCGACGCCGACAACAACAGGGCGGTCAACGACCAGGACTATTTCGCCTTCTATTTCAACAAACCCCTCTGGGTCGACGGCGGCGGCATCTCCGGCGGGGATTTCGACGTGTTCGAGGGAAACGACAACATCACGGCGACGACGCCGCTCTCGATCACCTACAACCAGATCGACAACATCGGGTACACGCAGGAGACGGCCACCACCAGCCGCATTCTCTGCCGCGTGAATGCCGGCACGAACCTGCGCGTGGGCATCCACTCGGTGGCCCTCAAGCACGAGATCGAGATCCTGAAAAAATACCGGGAAGTCGTCGTTGACCGCGAACGCACGAACATGAACTACCTGTACACGAAAATCGAACTGATCAACGGGCAGCCGGCGCGATATGCGGTCCGGACGAACCCGATCAAGATCGTTCCGCGATACTAGAGCCCCGCCATGACCTTGTCGGCGGCGATCAGCGTCGCCTCGATCTCGTCCGTTCCGTGGGTGACCGAAACGAAAGCGGCTTCGAACTGGGAAGGCGCGAGATACACCCCCTCGGCGAGCATCCCGTGGAAAAACCTGGCGAACCGTTTCACGTCCGCGGTTTTCGCGGTTCGATAATCGATGACCTCCGCGTCGGTGAAGAACGCCGTGAACATCGAGCCGAAGCGGTTGATCCTGCATGGAATCTTCCGTTTCTTCGCGATCTCCGCAAGACCGTCGCACAGCCGGCCCGTCTGCTTCAATAATTGCTGATATAGTTTTTCGTCCGTCTTGAGGCGGGCGAGCGTTGCCCGCCCGGCCGCGACGGCGACAGGATTGCCCGAAAGCGTGCCGGCCTGGTAGACGCGGCCTTCCGGGGCGACGCAGGCCATGACCTTCCGTTTGCCGCCGTAGACGGCGAGCGGCATGCCGCCGCCGACGATCTTGCCGAGGCAGGTCATGTCGGGGACGACCCCTTCCACCTGGCCGGCGCCGAGGAAGCCGCCGCGGAAGCCGCACATCACCTCGTCGAAGATCAGGAGGGCGCCGGCATCGCGGGTGATGCGCCGGACGTCGGCGAGATATCCCGCGAGCGGCGGCACGACGCCCATATTGCCGGCAACGGGCTCGAGAATGACGGCGGCGATGCGTTCCCCGTGCGCATCGAATACTTTTTTCAGGGCGGCGGCGTCGTTGAACGGCACCACGAGGGTGTTCTCGGCGGTATCCGCCGGAACGCCGGGACAGCCCGGGATTCCCAGCGTGGCCACGCCCGAGCCGGCCGCGACGAGCAGGGAGTCCGCGTGGCCATGGTAGCAACCGTCGCATTTGACGATTTTATCGCGACCGGTATATCCTCGCGCGACCCGGATCGCGGACATCGTCGCCTCGGTTCCCGAGCTGACGAAGCGCATCTTCTCGATCGTGGGATACGCCTCCTGAATCAGATCGGCAAGCTCCGTCTCGCCCAGCGTCGGGGCGCCGAACGTGAGACCGCGCGAGGCCGCTTCCGTCACGGCGCTCACGACGTCCGGATCGGCGTGCCCGAGAATCAGCGGCCCCCACGAGCCGACGTAGTCGATATACTCGCGGCCTTCGATATCGGTGACCCTCGCCCCCCGACCCGAAGCGAAGAAAACGGGGTCGCCCCCCACACCCGCGAACGCCCGCACCGGGCTGTTCACGCCGCCGGGAAACACCCGCATGGCGTTCATGACGGCTTCGTGATTGGTCGTCATTCGGCCTTTTCCTCGAAATAACGCATCGAAGACTTTTTCAACTCGCGTACCGTGCGCAGCACCTTCGGTTTCTCAAGTCCCAGCGTCTCCTCGAACCGCGCGAGCAGCTTCTCCAGCTGCTCTTCGTCGCGGGCGTGGATCATCGTGAACAGGTTGTACGGCCAACCGGGCGGGCAGTCGCGCTCGTAGCAGTGCGACACCTCGGCATGCTTCGCCATGGCGGTGCCGACTTCCTCGACCCGCTCGGCATGCACCTTCCAGGCGACGAGAGCGTTGGCGGCGTTGCCGACCTTCTGCGGCCGCACGGCGATTCCGACCCGCCGAATCACCCCGTTTTTCAGCCATTCGGCGACCTTCGCGATCACGCCTTCCTCCGTCATATCGACGGCGCGTGCGGCACGCAGGAAGGGGCGGCGTTCGAGTTTGAACCCGCGCTGCAATTCACGAATCAGAGCTTTTTCCTGTTCCGTCAAGTTCATGACCGTGCCCTTTCTAGTCCTGGTCCATCCGGACCTTGAACAGCCGGCGCGCCTGGAACAATTGGATCGAAGCGATGTTGCCGCGACGTTTGACGTCGTCGAGAATCGCCTGTTTGCGCGCCTCGTCCCTGGCGATGATGGTGAACCAGACGTTCGGCGTGCCATCGCGCAGGTAGTTGTGCGTAATCTCGTGATACTCGGCGAGAATGGCCGCCACCTCGTCGACGCGCTCGGCCGGCACGTCCATGGCGGCCAGGGCGCCCACATAGCCGAGTAACCGGCTGTCGAAAAACGGGCCGACGTATCTGATCGCCTCGTCCTGCATCATGCGCGCCAGGCGTGATATGACGCCGCTTTCATCGATCCAGAGCTTGTCGCCGAGCGTCTTGAATGGCTCCGGCTCAAGCGGGAATCCGTTCTGCAGCAACCTGATTATCTCGCGGTCCTTCTCGTCCATGCCCCGATTCCTTTCGGCATCACGTGGAATGACAGCCGGCGCCGGACACAAAAACGCCGGGCGGCGGGTACAAATATACCACTGTTTTCAGATTTGGGAAGGTTCAAATGTACAGGTCGGATCGCCGGCCATATATCGTCCCTCGACGGCGAGCGCGCGCGCCCGGCAGCCGCCGCACAAGCGTTTGTACGGGCACGCGCCGCAACGGCCTTCAAGACGGTCGAGATCGCGCAGTTCGTTGAACAGCGGAGAGTCGAGATACAACGCATCGAACGCCCGTTCCCGCACGTTCCCGGCGGTGCGTTCGAAGTAGCCGCACGGCCTGACATCGCCTCGCGCGCTCACGAACGCGAAGCCGTCGCCGGCCATGCAGCCGCGGCCGTGGCCGTTCTGCCTGAGGCCGAGCTTCGCCCTCACCCGCGCATACTGGGGGGCGCAGGTGACCTTGATCGGAATCGGCGACGCGGCGGCGGTCGGCGCGACCCACTCCAGCACGCGTTCCACGTCGCGATCGCCGAGCATCGCACCGTCGGTGTCTCCCGCCGCCCGGCCCATCGGAACGATGAAGAACAGGTGCCAGGCGGCCGCTCCGCGAGCAGTCGCGAAGGCGTGCATCTCGGCGAGCCGCTCGCAGTTTGCATGCATGACGGTCGTGTTGATCTGGAACTCGATACCGGCTTCGCGCAGGCGGCCGAACGCGCCGCACGCCTGGTCGAACGCTCCCGGCCGGCCGACGAACGGGTCGTGGAAATCGGCCGACGGCCCATGGATACTGAAGCTGAACCGCCGCACGCCGGCCGTTTTCAGGGAATCGATCCGCGCGGCCGTCAGCAGCGCGCCGTCGTTCGTCGAGACGACGGGCGTCTGCCCGTTCGACGTCGCCGCGGCGGCGAGGATCTCCAAATCATCGCGCAGAAGCGGCTCGCCGCCGCTCAGGATCACGATTCCCGGCCCGACTCGCGCGGCGTCGCGAAGCAGCTTCTTTCCCTCGTCGGTCGTCAGTTCCCCTTCGGGGCGGGTCGGACACGCCGATGCCCGGCAGTGGGGGCACGCGAGCGAGCAGGCCTGGGTCGTTTCCCAGGCGAGCAGTTGGAGCTTTCGGAACCCGGGCCGGCTGCCGCTCACAGGCCCTCCCGGAGCCATTTTGCCGCTTCGGGGGCGAAGTAGGTGAGAATCCAGTCTGCGCCGGCGCGGCGAAGCGCGGTCAGCGACTCGAGGATCGCCGTCTTCTCATCGATCCAGCCGCGCGCGGCGGCGGCCTTGATCATGCTGAACTCGCCCGACACCTGGTAAACGGCCAAGGGCACGTCGAATTCCCGGCGGGCGGCGGAGAGAATGTCGAGATACGGCATGCCGGGCTTCACCATCAGCACGTCGGCGCCTTCCTCGAGATCGAGGCGCATCTCGCGCAACGCTTCACGGGCGTTGGCCGGGTCCATCTGGTAACCCTTGCGATCGCCCTTCTGGGGCGCCGAGTGAGCGGCTTCCCGGAACGGGCCGTAAAAACTCGACGCGAATTTCGCCGCATACGCCATGATCGGCGTCTCGACGAACCCCCCGGCGTCGAGGGCTTTCCGAATCGCTCCGATCCGGCCGTCCATCATATCGGACGGTGCGACCATGTCGGCCCCGGCCCTGACGTGGGCAAGCGACATCGCCGCAAGCACCGGCAGGGAATCGTCGTTCCGGATCCGACCTTCCCCGTCGAGGAGGCCGCAGTGGCCATGGTCCGTGTAGGCGCACAGGCATACGTCGGTAATCACCCAGGCATCGGGGCAGGCGTTCTTCAACCAGCGCAGCGCCTGCGGGACGATTCCGTCCGGGTCGACGGCGGATGAGGCGACGGCGTCCTTTTTCGACGGAATCCCGAACAGGAGGAAACTCCGGACACCGTTTGCCATGGCGTCACGGACGGGGAGGTCGATCTGTTCGGCCGGCCACTGAAAATGGCCCGGCATCGCCTGGATCGGCCGGGGTTCGTTGATCCCCTCCATGACGAAGAGCGGCAGAATCAGCGACTCGGGGCGCACGTGCGTCTCCCGGACGAGCGCCCGAATCCGGCTATCCGCTCTGAGCCGACGCGGTCTGTGAAGTGGGAACGACATTGATGGCTCCTCCTGCTCTGGGGAAATCCGGCGCAACAATCTTCACAAAAAGATACCACTTTCGTACGCGGGTGTACATCCCAGACCTTGCCGGCGCACACACCGATGTCCGCCGTTGTTTGTCTTCGTTTGCGGGTGTTTGTCTGTGGTATCTCGTGTATTTTCTTTTTGACAGGCCCTTTGCCGCGTATATATATTTTTGTCAGGACACCTATCGTGCTCGTTCATGGAGGAACGGCCATGAAAGTCGATTTGACTGCCTCTCAATCCGCCCTGTCGCTCGATATCAAGCAGAGCGAGGCAGCGTTGCGCGCCAGCCAGACAGCCAATCGCGTCAAGGCCGAGGCCCGACAGGCCCCAGCCGAGGTCCGCACCCGGTATCAGAACGCCTCCGTCCAGGCGTCGCAGGAAGCCGCTTCCGCGGAGTATTCCCGCCTGCAGCAGCGCAGTCACGCCGTGAAGCAACTTTCCGCCCAGATGTCCAGGGCGGTGAGCCAGAGCGCCCGCGACGTCAACTCAGTCATCGCAGCTCTGATCGCCCAGCCGATTCGCGGAGAGCAACCCCTTCTGATCGGACGGTTCCTCGATACGTTCGCCTGATATAGACGATAGTATTAAATCACCCCGGCGGGTTCTCCCGCCGGGGTGATTTTTCGTTTACGGAGGATATTCCCGGGTTACTCCGAGAAGTTTTTCGAGCCCGCATCGTCGAGCCGCAGCATCGGAATGAGATCCGATGCGTCGGACATCGAAGGGGCGGAATCCATGCGCATCAGTTCGAGATCGCGGCCGTCCGCGCTTCCGGGATCGGAGAACTCGGCTTTCGCGACGCTGTCGTCCGGAAGCATCATCGCGTCGGATGTCGGCTCGTTCAGAGAGTTCAGAGCGGCATCTGCCTTCGCCGAGTTGATATAGGGCAGCTCCCCGCCCAGTTCCTGCCTGATGATCCCCATTTCATCCATCCCGAACGTGTCCACCGGAACGACGGAGCGGGAGCCGGCACCGTTCGCGTCCCCGGCTTCGCTGTACAGGAATGTTGTCCGGCCCATGGGAGCGTCCGTGGCCGGGGCCTCGAGGGGGGCCGGGGTCAAGGCAAGGCGCGGCGAGGGTTCCGGGGTTCCGTTGCCGCTCTTTTTCCCGCCGTTTCCAAGCAGGAACATCGGAAGTTTTTCTTCGCCGACGGCTTTCGCGCGGCGCTCCTGCATCTGTTCCCCGCTTTCAAGCGCGATCTGTGGAGCTCCGGCCGATTCGGCACGGCCGGCTTTGGCCATCGCCATCTTCATCTCGGCTACGTTTTCCTTGAGCCGCTGATACAGGCCGCTCACCTGGTTGTGCGCGTAGCCGGAAATCTGGTTTAGATTGCCGCTTCCGGGATCCATCGGGTTGATATACTTGAGCGAATCACGGATCTTCGCCGTCGCCGCTTCGCAGAGATGGGCGAACTGCTGGGTCGAGTTCTTCACGTGGGAATCGCCGATCGAAAGCGTGTTGTCGACACCGCGCACCGTGTTCTTCAGACCGGAAAGCTGCGAAAACAACTTTTCCCGCGTCGGCACCGGCAGGTTGATCAGCGGATACTGTGCGAACGCGAAGTGGTCAGAGAAGCGAAGCGTCGTCTTGATCGTGGCAGTCATCAACTCGATGCCTGACGTCACCTGCTCGCATCCGTTCTGGATGTTGAGCAAGAGTCCCTTGAGGGCTTCGTTGCTCGACTGGACCTGCTTCATGATGGCTTTCGAGGCCTGTACGTAGATGTCGAGCGGCGCGATCGACAGGGTCGGAATCAGTTCGAGGGTCTGGTATGACTCCTGGCCCATCGAGATCAGGCGTTCCGCCGCGGCAAGGTAGGTGCGTGCGAGGCGCATCTGGTTCTGGTTCGCCTGGCCAACCTTCGCAAGCGTTTTATCGAGCGAAGCCATCGTCTCTTCGCGAGGAGCGGTAATGATGCGGTTCAGTTCGACGATCAACCGGTCAAGCGCCCGGTTTCCCTCGACGAGGCCGTTGATGCCTACGGCGCCGGCCTTGACCGCTTCCTTATAGCTCTGCGTATCGATCGTCAGCAGTTTCGCCGCAATGTCGCCGCACTTATTCCCGGGCACTTTCGCCATGAGGGCCTTCGTGACGGTTTCCAGGTTCTTTCTGGAATGCGTCCAGTGCGATTCGACGAATTTGACCAGATTCAGCGCCTGGCCGGTAACGTCCGGCTGAACGTCGGAAGCAAAGAAATCGGGAACCTTCGCGGTTTGGCGCGAGACCGCCTGCGGAACCGGTGCAGGAACTGCGCTGACGGCCTGCGACTTCGACGGCGACCGCTTCGACGAGAGCCAGTCCAGGGCGCCGCCTGCTTCGGCGACGGGCAACGTGCTCAGACCGAGGGCCGCTGCGATCAGGACGGCGCTCAGTCGCCATCCGGCAGCCTCTTCCCGTGCAGGCTCGTGACCCGGGATATCTGACCCGTGACGCTGGGGGAAAGGCGGTGCGCCGTTCCGTCTCGGGATGGACATGGTGGCCTCCTTGTTGTTCCGGACGAACATCTTTTGCAGGTATTATCGGCACACCATCGGAAATCATCCAGTGATCCCAAACCCTCCCTGACATCGATCGCCGTATAACGTACGATGACGTACATCGATACCGAAGCCGTCACGATTCCCTTTCGATGCGGAGGCGAGAGAATCAGTCCCCGGTTGCAGGCTTCTCAGGCAGGCACGTAAGCTCGATTCCAAGCAGTGTCAGGTCGTCACCGGCGGGATTGGGTGCGCCGAACGCATCGTTGTCAGCGACTGCGATCTCGACCGTGTCTCTGAGAGGGAGATCGACGCCACGGGCAAGGGAGGCAAGCAGACGTTCTTCGTCGAACAGTTCTCCCGAAGCGTTTCGTCGCTCCGTGATACCGTCGGAATACAGATAGATTCTGTCGCCGGGGGTCATATCGAGATGCTGTTCCAGTATTGTCCCCGCGTTGCCGAGGCCGATGAGAGCGCCACCGCCGGTCAACGAAACAGGCGGGTGCCCCTTCCGATGGAAAATGGGCGGCATGTGCCCGGCGTTCACCCAGGATACGCGCTTTCGCGATCGGTCGATCTCGAGATAGACCATCGTGAAAAACCTGTTGAACCGATCGATGGGAAACTCCTCTTCGAGCCTCGCAAGCAGAGTGCTCATCGACTGGCGTTTCGTTCCTCCGACCTCCTGGATCCCGATCAGTTGCTGCAACGCCTGTACCGCCGCGACACCCATCATTGCCGCAGGCACGCCATGGCCGGATGCGTCAAGGATGTAGGCGGCCAGCGTTCCGTCTGACAGAGGGAAAAAGTTGAAGAAATCCCCACCGATCCCGGCGCACGGCCGAAATTTCCATGCGGCCTGCACATCGGCGATCTGCCCGTGCTTCGGAAGGAACCGGCTCTGAAGCCAGGCGGCCGCCTTGAGGTCCTGCTGCAGCTCGTCGTGCTGCTTTCTGACCTGGGCCAGGAGGCTCTGGATCTGCCCGGTCAGGCCGCTCAACTCGTTCAATCCGGTCGTGGAGCGGTCTCCGATGACTTCGCCCCAGCAGGAGATCTCGTCGTCATCCGAAACGGCCGTCAGACGGCAGGGACGGCCGTTCATCGCGAGGCGGACGAGAACCGGGGCGGCTTCCTCGCCGGGCATCAGGTCCGCGGGAGAGATCCGACCCTCCCCCTGTGCGGCCGGAAGAAATACGTCTCCCACATCCCGCCCGATCGGCGGAACGGGTTCGCCCATTACCCGGCGCAGGCTGTCACTGCACCTGCGGATCACTCCCTGGCGATCGACGGTGACGAGAAAAACTCTCTCCGACAGGCTCAGAAGCGTCTGAATTCCTGCGGGTAAGCCTGTATTTATATTTATGGACGTTTCACCCAATTCCCCACCCCCGGGCCAGTTCGATCGCTTCGGCAGGGGTTGCGACGATTTTGGCTCCGGGAAGGCAGGCAGCGGCTTCGGGGAACATCGCAAACACCTGCCCCCCGATCAGCAGAGGAATTTTATTCAGCTCGGGGTCGGCGGCGAGGACATCGATCAGGCGTTTCACATGGTGGAGGTGGTAGGGCATCGATATCGAGATGCCGATGAACCGCGGCCGAATCCGGCGCGCCATCCCGATGAGATCGTTCATGGGAGCACTGGCGCCCAGGAACGTGACATCCCATCCGTCGGCCTCGAGACAATGGGAAATCATCCTGGCGCCCAGTTCGTGCAGCTCACCGACAGCCGCGGAGATGAGCGCCCGTCCGCGGGTTTTTGGGGAAAGACCGGCTTTCCCCTGCAGGGTGGCCACGACGGCCTGCGCCGTCGCCGTTGCGAGATGCTCTTCGGCGACGGTCACCTCTCCGCGCTCCCAGCGGTTCCCCACCTCATACATTGCCGGCTGGAGCGTGTTCTGATAGAACGCACGGGGGTCGGACGAAGGCTGCAGGCGCTTTTCCCCGATCTCGATGGCGCGCGGCAGATCCTGGTTCAGCAGGATATCGAGAAACGTCTCCGTATCGTCGGGCAAGGGCTGCTCGGGGGGAGCCGACAACACGTCTGCGATCCGGAGCACCGCATCATGGTGCTCCAGCATCCAGTCGTAAACCGGCAGGATCGCCGCAGCCGCATCGGGCATGAGTTCATTCCGGATAGCCTGTTTCCACGCATTCAATTCCACGGGGAAATACGCGTGTGAAAAGCCGTGCTGCTGATACGTGCGGTAAACCCAGGGCATGATCGATGCGAGAAGCCTGAAAGCGCTCAGATGCAGAACCGTCGTCAAAAACATCGCATGGTTGCGGTGATTGTCCTGCATCATTTCGACGTTGGCCGTCGTTCCGATGAGGTCGGTCAGATACGGTCGCGCCATCAGGGTCAGGTTCACCCGCTCGGTCAGCAGGCCTTTCCGGGCATCATACGCTTCCGCGGCAGCTGCGGGAATGGGACTCAGGCGGCCGGTATCGGCCAGCAGTTGTTGCATACGGAATCCTCCGGTGAAAACACTTTGATCCAGTATGCCACAAGTCCGCGCCCCCTGTCCGCAACGGCGACAAATTCGGGAAAAGGAATGGGTCAGGGTTTCGGCGGATGCGCGGAGAGTCCTTTGACGACGAGCCTGAGCGCTCCGTCAACGTCGGAAGCGAGCCCGCGGGTCGATCGGGTGAGGGTCCATCGGATCAGGCTTCCCTGGAGAACCCCGAGAATGGCCAGCAATGCGGATCTGATGTGGAGATCCGGCGGGAATTCTCCCGATGTGCACCCCTCCTGAATCACCGCCGCCATGACGGAGGCGATGCGCTCCCCTTTTTCGTTGAGAACGGCGGCGACCGCCGGCTGCTCCGCAACGCTGGCCTCGGAAAGAAGCAGCACGGGGTTGAACTGGTGCTCGAAAAGATGGTTCAGATGGAGTTTTCCAAGCTTGATCAGCTTGTCAGAGGCGGAAGCGGACTCGGCTTTCAGGGCCGTCAGCTTTTCCTCCCAGCCGTCGAACATGAATCTGACGAGTTCCCCGAGCAGCTCTTCCTTGTTGCGGAAGTGGCGGTACACCGCCGGCTCGGTGATGGCGACCGCCTCGCCGAGCCGGCGCATGGTCAGCCTCGAGGCGCCCTCGAGGAAAATCAGATTCCGGGCGGCAAGAAGAATCTCGCTCTTTCGGCTCTGTTCATTCGCTGATGGGCGCTTCATGGCGATGTTCCACTCCTTCGTCATTTCCCGTGACTCGCGCAGGAACCGCCGCAGCCGGGCTCCTTCGCGGACCCCGTTTCACCCAGTTGAGCAGAGGAGTGACATCACCTTTTTCAAGAGCTTCCCTGGCCTCGATGAGAGCGGGCCCTGCAAACGTGTCACAATACGCATGGAGAACGGCGGGGAAAAGGGCGCCCAGCATGATTGCAAACAAGACCATATATAATGCAGATTTCATATTGTATCTTCTGTTATACATTATTGAGACCTGCAGAATGAAAACCAACCGTTCGCCCTGAGCTTGTCGAAGGGCGAAATGAGGAACCACCGGCAAGTGGCTGTTCGTGCTTCGACAGGCTCAGCACGAACGGGACCGCAGCATTGGCTTTCGTTCTGCGGGAATCGCGACATGTGAAGATTCGGGGTCTGTTCGGGCGTCTCAGCAGCAGCAGGCCGTGCAGCCTCCGCATGCGGCTTGGGGGGGATAGGCGTCAAAGAGGGTTTCGATCAACCGGTGGAACTCTTCATGTTTTCCGGCCCCGATTCTCGTTTCTTCGAGACGGTCGAACTCTCGGAGCGATTCCTGCTGACGATCGCTCGACAGGACGCGGTCCCCCATCGGGAACAGGACCTGATTTTCCTTCTGGATGTGCGCGGAAAGAAACGCCGTGTAGTCCCAAGCCGCGAGAATGAAGCGTTCGACGGCATCGGCCTGACAGGCGGTCACGCCGTCGAGCTGCGACTTCATGCGGCTGATCGCGCCCCGTCCTTCCTGCTGTTCGGTCAGCATGGCCCCGATCGGGCCTCTCTCGCGAGGAATGCCCGCCGCTTCGTAGGCCGGAAACAGGAACTCCTCTTCTTTCGCGTGGTGGCACGTGTCGGCAAACACATGGAAAAACTCGCCGATGCGTGCGAGATGCGCCGGCGGAACGGCTTCCCCCTGTTCGAGCTTGATGCATATTCGATCGAGCACCCCGAGCATGGCGAGGTCAGCCGCCGGCGCGTTTTGCCTTGTAGCCCTGCTTTTGGAGAGCATCGACGATCGCGTCGGCATGATCGCCCTGGATCACGATGACGCCGTCCTTCGCCGTGCCGCCGCAACCGCAGCGCTTTTTCAGCACTCCGGCGATCTCGGCCAGTTTCGCCTCGTCGACGGGCAGCCCCATCACGACCGTCGCCGTCTTCCCGCCGCGCCCCCTGGTCTCCCGCTGAACGCGGGCGATGCCGTCAACCGGCCCCGAACGCACCTCTTCGGCTCCCGGTTGTCGCCTCTTCACGGGCCGGCATGTGCAGGATGCGACGGGACGCTCGCACCCAGGGCAGATTCTTCCGTTTTCCGACGTATAGACGAGTTTTGAACCGCTCATTGCTTCCTCCTGCACACCCTTTGCCGCGCCGCGGGCGCAAGCGTCATTTCATCTCTCCCGGCGGCCACGACGACAAAAAAATCAGTATCTGACGTCATTTCCGTGAAGCATCGTTCGGATGTTCGCGGCAGACAGGCCACCAGGCGGCCAGAACAGGCAGGATCCAGGGCAAAATGCCCGGCGGAGCAGCCAGGAACAGACCGCCGATGGGGTCCTGCGCGGGGAACCAACCGCAGACCAGCACGATATGAGGCGCTGTCCATGCGAGATCCAGGGCGACCGCCGAAAAAACGCTTCGGAATCGTCCGTTGACGCCGGCCAATCGCCTTCCAACGCCGAGGGCCGCCACCCAGGCGCCGGGGTCGCCACCCAATCCGCTCCGGAACAGGGCGTAGGCGAAGGCGATCCACCACGCTCCCCCGCCGGCGTTCCGGCCGGGCCACGTGCGCGTCACGCGACCGAACAGTGTCCAGAATGCGAGACCGGCTGTTATATTGATCAATATAGTCAAACCCAGATCGGAAAACCCGTTTTCCGTTCGTTCCCAGCCGGCGAACGTTGCTGCAGCCATCGCCGGTATCCAGGCCGAGACGCAAAGGACGCCCCATGTCACGGGATTCGTATCATCGTCATAACGCCTGGAGGATGTCTGCATCAGCGTTTCGCGGACGGCGACCCCGTCGGCTCCTCCAATCCGGCCGAACGTTCGCGCAAGAGCCAACCACGAAATCACGACCAGGGCTTCCGCGAGGATGATTCTGCCCCGATCGTCGCCGACATCGACGCCCGCGTAGGGTAAAAAGCCCACGGTCAGCAACCGGAGGAGCCACGCAGCGCCGAACGTGCTTCCCAGGAGAGTCACCCAGCGCAACGTCAGAGCGCCCGCTGAACGGGATTTCCACCAGACATCGACCAGCGCGGCCACCAGGACGCGCATCCGCCGATAGAAAACGACCAGCAGGAACGTGAGACCGAAGGAAAGAATCCAGCCGGCACCTTCGTTTCGCACCGGGCGTGGCGGAAGCGGCTCCGCAGGGGAAGCGGACGCGCGTTTCGCTGCAAGACGCGCGGTCTCCAGCCGTTCGCGCGTTTCCGGAACACCGGCGCGCGCCAGCGGCGCCAGCCATCCTGCGGCCTCTTCCGGCCGCCCTGCGTTCATGCACTTTTCCGCGAGAACCAGCCGAATCTTCTCGAGAATCGCGCTTGCTGTCGCGTTGCCAATGGCCGGTGCACAGCGTGAAACCAGTTCGACGGTCCGCCCGCCCGGACGATATTCCACATGCCATTCGAGCCGTTTCACGACTTCTTCCGGCGGCAGGAATCCGGCATCGACGCGGTTCCGGAGAAGCGTCTCGTATTCTCTTTCCAGCCGCTCGAGCGATCTGCCGCAGACGATCTGCAGAACGGACCTGAATGGACGAGCGCGGCGCAACCCCTCGACCACCCGTCGAATGCCGTGTTCGCCGACCTGGTCACGGAGAAGGCTAAAAGCCAGTCGGGCCTGCACTTCGATGAAATCTCCATCTCCACTGAAGGCGGGAGCCAGTTCGGCAAGGGGAATGAGCGCACCGGGCGGAATCAATTCCCGGTCGAATCCGTTATGTTTCCCCGTCCGGAGGCGGCCCTCGGTGATCGAGGCCGACAACTCCTCCGCCATCCCTTCGTTGAACCAGCGGGGACAGTCGACAGGAAACCCCGGCAACAATGCCCATAAGAGGTGCAGGTGGACGAGTTCGTGCGCCAGCACCCGGACGGGCTCATCCCTGGTCGGATCGACGGAAACGTGAAAAAAGTCCTGGAAACGGCCCTCGGATGTTTCGAGTTCCTGCAGAACGACCGTCGGATGAAACGGGATCGGACCCAGTCGGGATCTGATCTCCACGGCTGCCGTGGCCAGCGCCGCCGCCAGCTCCTTCCGCCCGGGATCAGCACGCCCGACGAGGCCGAACCCTTCCACGGTGGCACGGACACCGGTCATCTCGAGCCGGCGACGCACACGGAGTCCGGTGACGGCGTCGTCGAGACGCTGGTCGCTGACGACTGCCGACGGCGACAGCAGCCAGGCACGCTCCGCCGGGGTGTCGAGGCCCAGAAAGCCTGCCACCAAGGCAACGGCCGGCCATAAACCGGTAACAAAAGCCAGGCACACGATCCAGGAGGCCGCCACCGCAGGCCAATGCATTTTCGGCTCCCGGTTCATGGATTCGCTTTCGTTCCTTTTCGATCAACCTCAGCAGGCTCAGGATATCGGCGCAACATATATGTTTTGCTATATAATGCCGCGATTGATCGGAGTTGAAAAAACCGGCATTTCCGGGGTTTCATGTACACTCTGCGGGATTTTTCATGTGGTAGAGGT